>NZ_BCPO01000253.1:0-582 GCF_016586105.1 Burkholderia sp. E168m15 | reverse complement strand
ACAGGCCGAACGCGAAAAAGCTGTCGATGCATTCGCTGAAGCCCGTCATCATCCACGACCATTCGGGATCGGTCGGCGCCGGGTAGGCCGGCTCGGGCGCGAGCCGGATGCCGTACGCCTCGACCAGCTTCGACAGCACGACCTTGTGGCGGGCTTCCTCGCCGCCGTCCATTTCGAGCGCGCGGCGCAGCAGCGGATCGTCGACCGTCGCGGCGTAGGTAGCCACGCGGATCGACGCGCGGCCTTCGGTTTGCACGGCGATGTCCCAGATCGGCAGCGACGTGAGCCGTCTGAGTTCGGCCGGCTGGAGCGCCGGCCAGTCGATCACGGCCGGCTTGTACGGGTTGTGTGTGTCGAGCAGCATCCGACAGAACATCTGCTTGTGCGCGTCGGAACCGATCCGGACGGGACCTTGCCTCTCGAAGGTCCAGTTGCGCATCGCGTGATCTGCGGCTGCATGCTCTTCCTGCAGCGTGTCGGTCATGGCTATTGTTATGCGATTACGGATCGAAAGATTCTTGCACAGCTTCCGTCATCGCGTATTTTCGAGCGGCCATGTGCACGTGTCGTTTGTCGCTAAAG
>NZ_BCPO01000252.1:0-602 GCF_016586105.1 Burkholderia sp. E168m15 | reverse complement strand
CGCTCCAGGTGCCGAAGGTCGACTGCGGCCGATGCTCGACGCCGCGCGCGACCATGTCCAGATACGCTTCGCGAAAACCGCTGCCGCGCGGGTAGGCCGCGAGCAGCGCCGTGCGTTCGTCGGCGGTATACGCGTCGAAGTCGGTCGCCATCAGGTCCGTCGACACGGCGCATGCGAGTGCGCGCGCAAGCGGCGACGCGCGGGCGGCCACGCCCGGCGTCGTATGCAGCGCGACCGCGTGCCACACGTCGTCGCGCATGCGCCGCGACCGGCGATGCCGCAGCAGCAGCGCGTGCGCGGCATCCGCGCCGTCGAGCTCGTAGCGTTCGGTCGAACGGCAGTACGCCGGGCTCAATCCCATGTTCGCGTACATCGCGGCGACGTACAGTGCGTCGGCGTCGCACGCGTCGCCTGCACGCCGCGCGGCGAGCGACGCGAATACGAACACGCGCGCCGCATGAGCGGCGAGCGCGGCGGGCAACGACGCGCGGGCCGCGTCGGCGGCCTCGACCGTCACCGGCGTGCGCGGAATGCGCACGCCGGCCACTTCGTCGCCGGTGGCCGATGCGCGCGGGTGCGCAGCATTCATCCTGTCTCCTTCA
>NZ_BCPO01000251.1:0-618 GCF_016586105.1 Burkholderia sp. E168m15 | reverse complement strand
AGAATTCACGGCATTCGGCATAGACCGCTGCCACAGCAAATATGCTGTCGAAGCGACGCGGTTTTTCGCTGATCTCGCCGAGGATCAGCGTATCGAGCTTCCGGTACTTGCTCATGATGGGTCTCCCGACATGTTGCAGGCCGTGCACACGCCGCGCCATTCGCCGGCAGCGTCGTGCACGTCGCCCGTTCCGTCGCAGGCCGAGCAGCGCACCATCAGCTCCGGATACAGCTTCTCGCGCAGGTGTTCAGGTAGGGCGGCCGCGCGGATCGCGAACACTTCGACGTCGGTCAGCTTCATTGGATCGCGCCCGCTGCGATCGCGTCGACGGCTTCGGTGAACGTTCGATATTCGTTCTCGCGCGACCACCACGCAAATATCGAGTACCGCTTGACCAACATCTCGGACGTTGTGCTGACGCCTATGTTGTCGGTGAGATTCGGGCTGGAGAACGCGACGGCTGACGTACGTTGAATCACACGGCGCTCCGTGCGTTCGACATAGACCTCCGGCTCACCTTTCTTCATCAGCGTGCGCCAGCGCGTGCCGTCCCGCTGATCGTCGGGCGACACCTCGGCACCGGCGGCCTGGCCTGAATTAGCGGTGATCGACTTGCGC
>NZ_BCPO01000249.1:0-724 GCF_016586105.1 Burkholderia sp. E168m15 | reverse complement strand
TCGTATCTCGCGCTGAGCTGGTATGCGTTCCATCCCGGCAACATCGACGGGCTCGCCGCGACCGGCAACGTGCCGTACAACAATTCGATCAAGTACCGTTCGCCGACCTTCGCGGGTTTCTCGGCCGCGGCGACGCTCGCGCTCGGCAACACGACGAACTTCTCGACCGGCAAATCGGTCGGCGTCGCGCTGAACTATGCGAACGGGCCGTTCAAGGCGTCGGCCGTCTACTCGAACGAGCACGACCGCTCGATCCTGATCAGCCAGACGGGCATCACGTCGTTCCAGGGGCAAAACACCGCGAATGGTTATCTCGCCAGCAAGGTCGAGAACATCGGCGCGGGTGCGTCGTACCAGATCGGCGACTTCCTCGTGCATGGCCTCTACACGCGCGTGAAGATGCAGTCGAACGGGTTTTCCGACACGTTCCAGAGCTACGACGCGGGCGTGAACTACCGCAGCAGCGCGTTCAACACGATCGCGGGCGGTGCGGCGACCACGACGCTGGCCGGCCGCCGCTGGACGCAGGTCGAACTCGGCGACATCTACGCGTTGTCGAAGCGCACGCAGCTGTATGCGAACGTGCTTTATGAACACGGCTCGGGCGGCGCGAAGGCCGCGTTCTTCACGGCCGGCGTGTCGAGCACCGCGAACCAGGTGATCGTGCTGACCGGCATTCATCACTCGTTCTGAGCGAACTCGGGCACCGCGCCTGCGGTACCCG
>NZ_BCPO01000248.1:0-729 GCF_016586105.1 Burkholderia sp. E168m15 | reverse complement strand
CCTTTCTTGCCTTCCTCGTTCGAGAACCACGTCACGTACTCGGTCCACATCCGCAGCGCGGTTTCGCGATCGAGCAGGTTGCGCTGCGGATACATCCTCAGGCCGCCGACCGTCTTGCCGGTCACGAGCCATGCAAGCGACACCCACGGGTTGTACGACGCGACGCGCGTCGCATCGGTGCCGGCCGACACCTTGAGCCCCTTGGCGAGCATCTTCGCGACCGGCGGCGTCGCCTCCGCGGCTTGCGCGCCGTAGCGCTCGACGAAATATTCGCCCTGGTACGCCATCCGGTGCTGCACCGCGATGCCGCCGCCGAGCGCGGCGAATCCGGTCCATCGACTTCTCGGTGATCGTTTCCGCGTGATCGAAGAACCAGTTCAGCCCTTCGAGCGGGATGTCCTCGTTGACCTTCTCGAACACGTCGAGCGCGCGGCTGATCGTTTCGTCGTAGGTCGCGTGCATGCGCCATGGCCAACGGTTTTCCGCGAGCACGCGCACGACGCCTTCGAGGTCGTCTTCCATCTGCGCGGGCAGGTCCGGCCGCGCGACGCGGAAGTCCTCGAAGTCGGCCGCGGAAAACGCCAGCATCTCGCCCGCGCCGTTGTTGCGGAAGTAGTCGGTGCCATCGTGGTACTTGACGCTCTTCGTCCAGTTCACGAAGTCTTCCTTCTCCGCGTTCGGCTTCTGCGTGAACAGGTTGTACGCGATCCGGATCGTCATCTCGCCCGC
>NZ_BCPO01000247.1:0-810 GCF_016586105.1 Burkholderia sp. E168m15 | reverse complement strand
CAGTCGCCGCATGCCACCGCGCTCGCCAGTCTCGGCGTGCCGGCCGATACGCTGCTGTGGCTGCGCGCCGGTAGCCGCACCGATGCGCTGTGGGCCGCCGAGCAGGCGCTCAAGACCGGCTGTTGCGGCGCGCTGCTGCTCTGGCAGGACGCGCGCCCCGATGCGCTGCGGCGCCTGCATCTCGCGGCCGCGCGCACCGGCGACACGCTGTTCGTGATGCTGCGTCCGCTGTCGGCCGCGCGGCAGCCGTCGCCGGCCGTGCTGCGCGTCGCGCTGTATCCGGTGCCGGGCGGCGTGTCGCTCGACATCGTCAAGCGTCGCGGGCCCGCGCGCAGCGAGCCGCTCGTGCTCGATTTGCCGTCGCCCATCGTGGAGAGCCGCTATGCGCGTCTTGCTCGGCATCCATCTGCCGCGCCTGCCGCTCGACGTGTGCGCCCCGCCGCCGTCTGACGCGGCGGCCGGCGAGGCCAGCGAGGCAGGCTGCGCGGTGCTCGAGCAGGGTGTCGTGCTGATCGCCGATGCGGCCGCGCGCCGGCAGGGCGTGCGCGCGGGCATGAAGCGCGGCGGCGTGCTCACGCTCGCGCCGGACACGCTGCTCGTCGAGCGCGATCCCGCCCGCGAAGCCGATGCGCTGCGCGCGGTCGCGCTCGCGTTGCTGCGCTTCTCGCCGTGCGTCGCGCTCGGCGACGAAGCCACGCTGATCGTCGACGTCGGTCCGAGCCTGCGGCTGTTCGGCGGGCTGCCGTCGCTGTGCCGCCAGGTGCGCGCGACGCTCGCGGCGCTCGGCTACGCGGCGCGCCTGGCCGCCGC
>NZ_BCPO01000246.1:0-824 GCF_016586105.1 Burkholderia sp. E168m15 | reverse complement strand
ATGACGGATGTAGTGATCGTATCGGCCGCGCGGACCGCGGTCGGCAAATTCGGCGGCTCGCTCGCGAAGATTGCGGCGCCCGAACTGGGCGCGACGGTGATCCGCGCGGTGCTGGAGCGTGCGGGCGTGAAGCCCGAGCAGGTCAGCGAAGTGATCATGGGCCAGGTGCTGACGGCCGGCTCCGGGCAGAACCCGGCGCGGCAGTCGCTGATCAAGGCGGGGCTGCCCGACGGCCGTGCCGGGGATGACGATCAACAAGGTGTGCGGCTCGGGCCTGAAGGCCGTGATGCTGGCGGCGAACGCGATCATCGCGGGCGACGCGGAGATCGTGGTCGCGGGCGGCCAGGAGAACATGAGCGCGTCGCCGCACGTGCTGCCGGGCTCGCGCGACGGCTTCCGGATGGGCGACGCGAAGCTGGTCGACACGATGATCGTCGACGGCTTGTGGGACGTGTACAACCAGTACCACATGGGCATCACGGCGGAGAACGTCGCGAAGGAATACGGGATCACGCGCGAAGAGCAGGACGCGTTCGCGGCGCTGTCGCAGAACAAGGCGGAAGCCGCGCAGAAGGCCGGGCGCTTCGACGACGAGATCGTGCCGGTGTCGATTCCGCAACGCAAGGGCGAGCCGCTGCAGTTCGCGACCGACGAGTTCGTGCGTCACGGCGTGACGGCGGAATCGCTGGCGGGCCTGAAGCCGGCGTTCTCGAAGGACGGCTCGGTGACGGCGGCGAACGCGTCGGGGCTGAACGACGGCGCGGCGGCGGTGCTGGTGATGTCGGCGCAGAAGGCGGCGGCGCTGGGCCTGACGCCGCTGGCGC
>NZ_BCPO01000245.1:0-870 GCF_016586105.1 Burkholderia sp. E168m15 | reverse complement strand
GCCGTCGAGCGCGACCGTGTCGGACGCGCCCTTCGTCCGCGACGGCTGCTCCGTCGGATCGTCGGCGTCCCAGCCGGCCGGCAGCGTCACCGTGACGGTCATGCCGCGCCCGGCGCCCGCACTCGTCGCAATTACCTCGCCGCCGTGCAGCTGCGCGATGTTGCGCACGATCGACAGGCCGAGCCCGAGGCCCCGCTTCGGCGACGTGAACGCGCCTTCCGGCCGGCTGAACGTGTCGAACAGGTGCGGCAGGTATTCCGGCGCGATACCTTGCCCGGTGTCGGAGACGGACAGCCGCACGCGCTCGCCGGCGCGCGTCAGCGACACGTTGATGCGGCCGCCCGGCGGCGTGAACTTGATCGCGTTCGACAGCAGGTTCGACAGGAGCTGGCGCAGGCGTTCGCCGTCCGCCGGAATCACGCAGGCCGGCATCGCGTATTCCGTCGACAGCACGAGCCCGTTCGCCTGGGCGGTCGCGTCGAGTTCACGTGCGGCGTCGCGCACGATCCGCACGAGGTCGACCGGCACGCGTTCGAGACGCAGCCGGCCGGTCGCGAGGGACGAGGCGTCGAGCAGGTCGGCGACCATGTGCGACAGCGACCGCGCGCTGCGATCGATCGCGTCGACCGCCTGCTGCGCGAAGCCCTGCCCGTCGGCGTTGCGCAGTACCTCGACCCAGCCGTAGATCACGTTCAGCGGCGTGCGCAGCTCGTGCGACACCGTCGCCAGCAGCTCGTCCTTCAGCCGGTTCGACGCGTCGGCCTGCACGCGCGCGTCGCGGGCGCCGCGCAGCGAGCGAAGGTGGTGGCGTTCGTTGCGGCGGCGTTCGCCCGCTTCGCGCAGCGTCAGCGACAGGCCCGCGCAGTGGCC
>NZ_BCPO01000244.1:0-1100 GCF_016586105.1 Burkholderia sp. E168m15 | reverse complement strand
CAGCTGTGTGATTCACGGACATCGTTTCAACTAATATGGGACGATGGAGCGCGAAATCTCGATGCGATTACGTTGGGTGCGCATGTATCACGAGACCGGCAACGCCGGTCTCGTGTGCACGCGTTGTGGCATCTCCAGGCCGACGCTTCGCAAGTGGCTGCGCCGCTACCAGGAGGCGGGAGAAGAAGGTCTTCGCTCTCAAAGCCGTCGCCCTCTGACCAGCCCGAATCGAAAGGTCTCTGACGCTGATCGGGCAACGATTCTTCGCCTGCGGGCCGAGCGCAAGGGGGCACGGCGGATTCAGAACGAATTGCGTCTGAACGAACAAAGAGAACTGTCCCTTGCGACCATTCACAAGGTCCTGTGCGAAGCGTTGGTGAAGCCGTTGGTTCGCCCCAGGAGGCCGGCACAACCGAGGCGCTACAGCCGTCCAGTTCCCGGAGACCGCGTCCAGATGGACACGATGAAGATTGCACGAGGCGTCTACCAGTACACGGCCATCGACGACTGTTCACGCTTTCGTGTGCTGGCCGTCTACCCCCGTAGAAATGCCCGAAATACGCTGTTTTTCCTTGATCGCGTCATCGAGGAGATGCCGTTTCCGATTCAACGTATCCAGACCGATCGCGGCGGTGAGTTCTTCGCTGAATCCGTGCAGCGGCGCCTGATGAACGAGTGCATTAAATTCCGGCCAATTCCACCACGCTCGCCGCACCTCAATGGCAAAGTTGAACGTTCGCAGCTTACTGACCTGAACGAATTCTGGTTCCACCATGCCCCGACAGAGCGGGCAATCGACTTGCGAATCGAAGAGTGGCAGTTCGACTACAACTGGCGTCGGCCACACGGCTCACTCGGTGGAAAGACTCCGGTTGACCGCATTGCGGAGCTGGGTGAAATCACACCTCTCGCGGAAGCGGTGGAAGGTGCGTACGACGAGCGGAAAGAGCGAATTCGACACCGCGAATGGCGGGTCGACAAAATCCTCGGCGAACATCATCGGCGCGCGTCGGAACCCGTGTTCCCTACGGGCGCCACGGGTTCCGACGCGCCAAAGAAACGGCCTTCAAAAAAGTGAAACGATGTCTGCGAATCGCACA
>NZ_BCPO01000243.1:0-1124 GCF_016586105.1 Burkholderia sp. E168m15 | reverse complement strand
GCGAAGCGCAGACCTTCTTCCATCGCGATCGGAGCGATCAGCTTCACCGTGATCGACACGTTGTCGCCCGGCATCACCATTTCCTTGTCCTTCGGCAGCTCGATCGAGCCCGTCACGTCCGTCGTACGGAAGTAGAACTGCGGACGGTAGTTGTTGAAGAACGGCGTGTGACGGCCGCCTTCGTCCTTGCTCAGCACGTACACTTCAGCCGTGAAGTGCGTGTGCGGCGTGATCGAACCCGGCTTCGCCAGAACCTGGCCACGCTCCACGTCTTCACGCTTCGTGCCGCGCAGCAGGATACCCACGTTATCGCCTGCCTGACCTTGGTCCAGCAGCTTGCGGAACATTTCAACGCCCGTGCAGGTCGTCTTCACCGTCGGCTTGATACCGACGATTTCGATTTCCTCGCCGACCTTCACGATGCCGCGCTCGACACGACCCGTCACCACCGTACCGCGGCCCGAGATCGAGAACACGTCTTCCACCGGCATCAGGAACGCGCCGTCAACTGCACGCTCCGGCGTCGGGATGTACGTGTCCAGCGCGTCGGCCAGGCTCATGATCGCCACTTCGCCCAGCTCGCCCGTGTCGCCTTCCAGCGCCAGCTTCGCCGAACCCTTCACGATCGGCGTGTCGTCGCCCGGGAAGTCGTACTTCGACAGGAGTTCGCGAACTTCCATCTCGACCAGCTCGAGCAGTTCCGCGTCGTCCACCATGTCGCACTTGTTCAGGAACACGATGATGTACGGAACGCCAACCTGACGCGCCAGCAGGATGTGCTCACGCGTTTGCGGCATCGGGCCGTCTGCTGCCGAGCAAACCAGGATCGCGCCGTCCATCTGCGCTGCGCCCGTGATCATGTTCTTCACATAGTCAGCGTGGCCCGGGCAGTCGACGTGTGCGTAGTGGCGGTTAGCCGTTTCGTACTCGACGTGTGCCGTGTTGATCGTGATGCCGCGCGCCTTTTCTTCCGGTGCCGCGTCGATCTGGTCGTATGCCTTCGCTTCGCCGCCGAACTTCTTCGTCAGCACCGTCGTGATCGCTGCCGTCAGCGTCGTCTTGCCGTGGTCAACGTGACCAATCGTACCAACGTTCACGTGCGGCTTGGTCCGCTCAAATTTACC
>NZ_BCPO01000242.1:0-1173 GCF_016586105.1 Burkholderia sp. E168m15 | reverse complement strand
CGGGACTGTCGTCGGCCAACAGCTCGATCACGTCGCTCTCGACCTCCACCTCGACCGGTTTGTCGTCGGCCACGAGCTCCATCGGCTCACTGTCCACCGGACTGAGCTCGACCAACAGCTCGGTTACCTCGCTTTCCACGTCGGCTTCGACGGGGCTGTCGTCGGCTAACAGCTCGATCACGTCGCTGTCGACTTCCACGTCGACCGGTCTTTCGTCGGCCACGAGTTCCATCGGTTCGCTGTCCACCGGCCTGAGCTCCGTCACGACGAAGACGAACAATCTCGGTACGAGCACGGCATCAGCACTCGGCGGCGGCTCGACCTACGACCCGGCGACGGGGACGGTTTCCGCGCCGGCATATACGACTTACAACGCGAACGGTACGACCTCGACCGCCAACAGCGTCGGCTCGGCGATCAACAACATCAACAGCCAGGGCATCAAGTACTTCCACGCGAACTCGAGCGGCGCCGACAGCACCGCAACGGGCGCCGACGCCGTCGCCATTGGCTCCGGCGCCGTCGCCAGCACGATCAATTCCGTCGCCGTCGGCCTTGGCGCCGTCGTCAGCACGGACAATTCCGTCGCGCTCGGCGCCGGCTCGAAGACCGTCGCGGCAACGCCCACGAGCAGCGCAACCGTCGACGGCGTGACGTTCAGCGGATTCGCTGGTGCCAACCCGGTCGGCGTCGTCAGCGTGGGCGATGCCGGCAAGGAACGACAAGTCACCAACGTCGCCGCCGGTCAAGTGACCTCCACCAGTACCGACGCGATCAACGGCAGCCAGCTGTATTCGGTCGCCCAGCAAGTCGGTACTGCGACCAGCGCCATTTCGTCGCTGTCGACTTCGACTTCGACTGGCCTGTCTTCGGCTAATAGCTCGATCACGTCGCTCTCGACTTCGACTTCGACGGGCTTGTCGTCGGCTAATAGCTCGATCACCTCACTGTCGACTTCGACCTCGACGGGCTTGTCGTCGGCCAACAGCTCGATCACCTCGCTCTCGACGTCGACCTCGACCGGTTTGTCGTCGGCTAACAGCTCGATCACTTCCCTGTCGACTTCGACTTCGACTGGCTTGTCGTCGGCTAATAGCTCGATCACGTCCTTGTCGACCTCGACTTCGACGGGCTTGTCCTCGGCTAACAGCTCGATCACGTCGCTGTCGACCT
>NZ_BCPO01000241.1:0-1189 GCF_016586105.1 Burkholderia sp. E168m15 | reverse complement strand
GCGCTTGTATGTTCAGTACTGACCAGTACGGTAAAGTCTGGTGGTAGCCAGACGAGACCGTGCAGTTTGCCCCGCGCTTGGGTGTTGGAGCCCGTGACTGAGTACAAAACGCACGGTTGCCGTGCTGGTCTTCCTGAAGCCCGAACGGTTACGCGCGCCATTTACATCGAGTGCGCATGTACAAGCATGGGATCCGAAGATCATGTCTGCTCCTTCTGCCGTAACGGTCGGCATTGACGTCGCAAAAGCTCACGTCGATGTTTCCGTACTGGGTGCCAATCTGGACATCCGTCGATTCAACAACGATGCCGAGGGCCACTCGGCCCTGGCTGTTGCCCTTCAGCCGCTGAACGTGCAGTTGGTCGTGATGGAGGCGACCGGTGGCTACGAGACCGAGCTGGCGTGCGCCTTGCAAGGTGCGGGTTTGCCGGTCGCTGTCGTCAACCCTCGGCAAGCACGCGATTTTGCCCGCTCGATGGGACGTCTGGCCAAAACCGACGCCATCGACGCACATATGCTTGCCGAACTGGCTTCCGTGCTACTGCGTCGGGACGATCTGTCCCGCTTGCTACGTCCCGTTCCCGACGAGCGGCAGCAGTGGCTGGCTGCACTGGTGACCCGACGGCGCCAACTACTCACCATGCTCCTTTCGGAGCGACAGCGGCTCCAGATCACGCCGGTTGGTCTGCATCCAAGTCTGCTGGCTATCATTGCCGCCATCCAGGCACAACTCGATGACATCGACGCTCAGATGGTCGCTCATGTACGCCAGCACTTCGGTGAACTCGACCGCCTGTTGCAGTCCACACATGGAATTGGCCCGGTATCCAGCGCCTGCCTGATCGCAGAACTGCCCGAATTGGGCCGGCTCAATCGCCGTCAGATTGCAGCCCTCGTTGGCGTCGCTCCCATTGCTTGCGATTCCGGCTTACGTAATGGGCGACGACGGGTTCAAGGTGGCCGCTTCGCGATCCGTCGCGTGCTGTACATGGCTACATTGACTGCCACACGCTACAACCCCGCCATCAGAGCCTTCTATCAACGCCTGAAGGCCGCCGGCAAACTGTCCAAGGTCGCGCTTGTTGCCTGCATGCGCAAGCTCCTAACCATGCTCAATGCCATGGTCAAAACCAACACGCCTTGGGACGATTCACTTCATCGGGCTTGACTCGGAAGACGGTTACTCAGT
>NZ_BCPO01000240.1:0-1196 GCF_016586105.1 Burkholderia sp. E168m15 | reverse complement strand
GTGCTGGCCGACCAACCACCCGAAGAGCGCGCGCAGGACGGCCAGCGCATAGGCTGTTGAGCGCGTTGTCAGGTGCCCGGCAAACGGGCGCCAGGCCGGTGTGGCGCGCGGGCACGGCGGCCCGATCCAGCGCGCGGCGGGCGTCGGATGTCGCAAGAAGGTGCGATAGGCGATCGCGTCGTCGGTGGTGAGCGATGAAAGTGGGACGCGCCGTTCCACGATCGCCCACAGCAACAGCCGCTCCGCCTCGCGCCGGTAGGCACGTGCGGTGTGCGCCGATTCGTGCAGTGTCAGCCAAGCCTCGATCGCCTGGTAGTCGTTGGTCGCGGCGAGGCCACAGGTGTCACGTGGGGCCCGGAAGCGGCCGTGTGAGCCATCGAGGGCCGCGGGCAGGGACTCAAGTGACCACAGCGGGACGAGTTGAGCCCCGTCGGCCTCGTACGCGACGAGCGTAGCGGCGTGCTGGACCAACGCGTGATGGGCGGCCAGGAAAGTCTCGATGCGTTGCGCGCCCTGACGGCCGAGCCCCGTAATGTTCCGCCACCAGCTTTTGCGCCGCGCCCGGTGCACGAGCAGGTCGGCGAGGGAGTTGATGTGGGCGGTGGCGAGCGCGCGTGCGATGCGCGGCGGCAGCCACCGGTTCACGGGGTCGGCTGGCTGCGGTGCGGGAATAGGCGTGGTGCGCAGCACGTTGAGCGCCGCGACGACTTGCGCCGCATGGCGGGTGCGGTCCGCGGCCGGGTGCGTGAACAGTGGAATCAGGTCGTCGCGCTGGCGGGCCGTCGCGCACGCGACCAGTTGGCGACGAATGCGGCTCAGCAGTCCGCGCGATGACTGGCCATCGTCGCGCGGGTGGTCGAGGTAGCGCATAACGGCGGCGCGCGCGGTGAGTCCTTCGTGCCAGGCACGCAGGGCTGCCAGCTCGGACAGGCTGGGGAGCTCGGGCGGGGCAGCGGGCGTTCCGGCTAACGATCCGTTCCCCGTGCGTAAGCGCGGGGCGGGAGCGGTTTTCATACAACCAGTTTAGGTCGCCCATAAGCTGCATGCGATAAGAGTATTTATCGCAAACCACCTGAAGGAGCATCCACCCAATGTCGCGTTTCGCGTGCTCGGCAGCACGCCGAGTCCTATGATGCGATGGCTCTCACATGAGGGACCGTCTTGCGTCGTGGAAAACATTAAGATTCTGACCGAGC
>NZ_BCPO01000239.1:0-1321 GCF_016586105.1 Burkholderia sp. E168m15 | reverse complement strand
TGAACCGCCCCGAGTTTTGTGGAGGCTCCAACTCTTGAGAGAATGGAGCCATGAACAAGAAGCCAAGCAAGTTTTCCCCGGAAGTCCGAGAGCGCGCAGTGCGCCTGGTACGCGAGCAGCGTAGCGAGCACCCGTCGATGTGGGCGGCAGTCGAATCGATTGCGCCGATGATCGGCTGCACGCCGCAGACGCTGTTGGATTGGGTTAAGCGCGACGAGGTCGACCGTGGAGAGCGCGATGGCGTGAGTACGGCCGAGCGTGAACGCATCAAGGCCTTGGAGCGCGAGGTCAAGGAACTGCGCCGGACCAACGAGATTCTCAAACTGGCGAGCGCATTTTTCGCCCAGGCGGAGCTCGACCGCCGTTTCAAGTCCTGAAGGCCTTCATTGATCAGCATCGCGACACCTTCGGGGTCGAGCCGATCTGCAAGGTCTTGCGGATTGCCCCGTCGGGCTACCGACGCCATGCAGCACAACTTCGCGATCCGTCGAAGCGCTGCGCCCGCGCGAAACGCGATGAGCTTTTGCAACCGGAGATCAAGCGTGTCTGGCAGGCCAACATGCAGGTCTACGGCGTGCCGAAGGTCTGGAAGCAGATGAACCGGGAAGGCATTGCAGTGGCACGCTGCACGGTCGGACGGTTGATGAAGCTGCAGGGCTTGCGTGGCGCAGTTCGCGGTAAGCGTGTTCGCACGACGCTTCCCGATGTGACCGCGCCGCGCCCGCTGGACCGAGTCAACCGGCAGTTCAAGGCTGACCGGCCGAATCAGCTCTGGGTGTCGGATTTTACGTATGTCTCGACATGGCAAGGCTGGCTGTACGTGGCATTCGTGATCGACGTGTTTGCCCGCCGTATTGTTGGCTGGCGCGTCAGCTCGTCGATGACCACGGACTTCGTTCTGGATGCACTTGAACAGGCGCTGTACGCCCGCCAACCGGGCGAGGACGGGACTTTGATTCATCATTCCGACAGAGGGTCTCAATACGTCAGCATTCGCTATAGCGAACGGCTGGCTGAGGCCGGCATCGAGCCGTCGGTCGGCAGCCGGGGCGACAGCTACGACAATGCGCTGGCCGAAACGATCAACGGCCTGTACAAGACGGAACTGATTCGTCGGCGCGCCCCTTGGAAAACGAGGGAATCCGTCGAGCTGGCAACGCTGGAATGGGTGGCTTGGTACAACCATCATCGGCTGATGGAACCGCTCGGCTATATCCCGCCTGCTGAAGCTGAGGCAAACTACTACAGGCAACTCAGAAATGCCGCTGACGTGTCCGCATTAACTTAAACCAACCAGCCTCCACGATTCCCGGTGCGATTC
>NZ_BCPO01000238.1:0-1344 GCF_016586105.1 Burkholderia sp. E168m15 | reverse complement strand
GGGGGTGTCAGAATTTCCGTGTTCAAGGCGAGTGGAACAATTACACGGAAGGTCGAACGAACCGATCTGCATAAAGGATAGCGAATTGGTTCATGGCCGTCTTCCAGTCATGCGCGGCACTTCCCCAATTTGCGGTGATGTTGCGCAAGGCCAGCCAGATGAGCTTGGTGGCGGCCTCGTCGCTCGGGAAGTGACCACGGGTCTTGATGATCTTGCGCAACTGCGAGTTGATATTTTCAATCGCGTTCGTCGTGTAGATGATCTTGCGCACACCCGGCGGAAACGCAAAAAACGGGATCACGCGATCCCAGGCGTTGCGCCACGCGCTACTGACGGTCGGGAATTTCTGGCCCCACGGACCATCCGCAAACGCATCGAGTTCGGCCTGGGCCGCTTCCGCACTGGGGGCGGCGTAGATCGGTTTGATCGCGGCGGCCAGTCCTCTGCGGTCCTTCCAACTGGCGTAATCGAGGCTGTTGCGGATCAAATGGACGATGCAGGTTTGCAGCGTCGTGGCCGGAAACGCTGCTGCCAGCGCTTCGGGCATGCCCTTCAGTCCGTCAGTGACGGCGATCAGGATGTCGTGAACGCCGCGCGTCTTCAAGTCATTGAACACCTTCATCCAGAACTTGGCGCCCTCGGTATTCTCGATCCACAGGCCCAGGATCTCCCGCGTGCCGTCGGGCAGCACACCCAGCGCCAGGTACACCGCCTTGTTGCGCACGACGGCGTCTTCGCGAATCTTGACCCGCAGTGCGTCGAAAAACACGACCGGATACATTGGCTCGAGCGGCCGGGCCTGCCAGGCGGTTACTTCGGCCATGACCTCGTCGGTGACCGAGCTGATGAAGTCGGGCGAGACCTCAGTGCCGTACTGTTCCAGCAGGAAGCCTTGGATCTCGCGTACGGTCATGCCTCGGGCATACATGGCGACGATCTTGTCGTCGAAGCCCGTGAAGCGCCGTTCGTGCTTGGGAATCAGGATGGGTTCGAAGCTGCCGTCGCGGTCACGCGGCACCTCGATACGGATCGGACCGTCTTCGGTCAGAACCGTCTTGGCCCCTTTGCCGTTGCGCTGATTCGTGGCGTTGGCCGGCTTGGCAGCACCGGGAGGGTAGCCGAGATGATGGTTCATCTCGCCGCCCAGTGCCCGTTCGATCAGCGCCTTCTTGAGCGCCAGCGTCGCGGCATTGATGGCTTCAGCCGTCATCGGACCGTTGCCGAACTGCTCAAGCAGCTCGGCCGGAATCGCCGGCAGAGCCGCCGGCTGGGCTTTCGGTTTGCGAGGCATAAATTCTCCTTGGGAGCATGTTATGCCTTAAACACAAAATTCCTGACAGGCCC
>NZ_BCPO01000237.1:0-1353 GCF_016586105.1 Burkholderia sp. E168m15 | reverse complement strand
GCCTATCCGAATGTTTGTGTGTGAGGCATAAACTGATGGCCAAGGAGCCACGTTATGCCACGCAAACGCAAGGAAGAAGTGACGATAGAACCGGGCAAGGGCTTGAACCTGGACCCCGAGCTGATCAAGCAACTGGTGCCCGGGACGCTGAACCGGGCGACGATCAACGAGCAGCTTGCGGCGCTCAAGAAGGCAATCTTCGAACGCGCGCTGGGCGGCGAACTGACCCACCACCTCGGCTACGAGAAGGGCGATGCCAAGCCGGCAGGCCGCACGAACCACCGCAACGGCACCAGCCGCAAGCGCATCACGACCGACGACGACCTGCTCGACGTCGAGATTCCGCGCGACCGCGAAGGCACCTTCGATCCGGTGCTGATCGCCAAGGGCGAGCGACGCTTCACCGGCTTTGACGACAAGATCATCGCGATGTACGCACGCGGCATGAGCGTGCGGGAGATTCAGGGTTTCCTGCTGGAGATGTACGGCATCGAGGTGTCGCCGGACTTCATCAGTACGGTGACCGATTCCGTGATCGACGAAGTGCGCGAATGGCAGCAGCGGCCGCTCGAGCCGATGTACCCGGTCGTGTTCTTCGACGCCTTGCGAGTCAAGATCCGCGACGAAGGCGTCGTGCGCAACAAAGCGATCTACCTGGCGCTGGGCGTGCGCCGCGACGGCACACGCGACGTGTTGGGCCTTTGGATCGAGCAGACCGAGGGGGCCAAGTTCTGGCTGAGGGTAGTGAACGACCTTAAGCTGCGCGGCGTGCAGGATATCCTGATCGCCGTGGTCGACGGCCTGAAGGGCTTCCCGGAAGCGATCAACACGGTGTTCCCGGAAACGACGGTCCAGACCTGCATCGTGCATCTGATCCGGAACTCACTGGACTTCGCCAGCTGGAAAGACAGGAAATCGGTCGCAGCGGCGCTCAAGGAGGTCTATCGGGCACCGTCGGCCGAAGCGGCCGCCGTGGCGCTGGACGCGTTCGATACGAGCCCGTGGGGTGCGAAATACCCTCCGATCGCCGCGCTCTGGCGCCGAGCCTGGGATCAGGTGATTCCGTTCTACGCCTTCGCGCCTGACATCCGGAAAATTGTATATACGACCAACGCGATCGAGTCGCTGCACATGCAGCTTCGGAAGATCATCAAGGCGCGCGGCCACTTCCCGTCGGACGAGGCCGCGCTCAAACTGATCTGGCTGGCGCTGCGCAACGTCGTGGCCAAGTGGACTGGCTCCCGGCACGATTGGAAGAGCGCGATGACGCAGTTCGCACTGCTTTACCCGGAACGATTCAACATTGGAGTCTGAATCTCAACCCGCCTCACACACGGAATTCCGGATACCTCC
>NZ_BCPO01000236.1:0-1369 GCF_016586105.1 Burkholderia sp. E168m15 | reverse complement strand
CGCTTAATAGGATGGTCAGCCCGATCCTCACTCAGTGGACTACGCTGAGTGAGGATTTTGTCCTTCTGGAGGACCATCATGGACACGGTATCGCTGATCGGAGTCGATCTCGGCAAGCACTGCTTCCACCTGCATGGGCAGGATGCGTCAGGCAGGATGGTGTTCCGTAAGAAGCTCACGCGTAGCCAGATGTTCACGCTGCTGGGCAATTTCCCGAGTTGTACGGTGGTCATGGAGGCCTGCGCCGGTGCGCACTGGATCGCCCGCCGACTTCAGGCGCTGGGCCACGAGGCCAAGCTGATTTCCCCTCAGTTCGTCAAACCGTTCCGGCAAGGCAACAAGAACGATTTCGCGGATGCCCAGGCGATCTGCGAAGCTGCTTCACGACCGAGCATGCGTTTCGTGAGCCCGCACAACGAAGCTCAGCAGATCGTTTCAGCCTTGCATCGCGTGCGCGGGGGGCTGGTGCGCGAGCGCACCGGCACGATCAACCAAATTCATGCGTTTCTGTTGGAATTCGGCATCAGCTTGCCGCGCGGCATGGCGGTGATCCGGCGACTGCCCGCCGTGCTGGAGGCAGAATCGTTGCCGCCGCGGCTGGTAAGCGTGATCGAACGTCTGCACGCGCACTGCAAGTATCTGGACGAGCAGATCCATCAGCTCGAACGTGAGTTGCTTACCCAGCTACACGAGGACGAACGCAGCGAGCGGCTGCTCGAGATTCCCGGCATTGGCCCGATGACCGCCAGCGTGTTGATGTCGGAGTTGGGCGATGCGCGCCAATATGGTTCGGCAAGGCAGTTTGCGGCGTCGGTCGGGCTGGTGCCGCGGCAGTACAGCACCGGCGGCAAACCAACGCTCCTCGGCATCAGCAAGCGCGGGGACAAGGAATTGCGGCGGCTGCTGGTGCAATGTGCGCGGACCATCATGCAGCGCATCGAGCACCGCACGGATGCATTGGGCGTCTGGATTCGCGGCCTGTTGGCGCGACGACATTCGAACGTAGTGGCTTGCGCGTTGGCCAATAAATTGGCGAGGATCGCGTGGGCCATCCTCGCCAAAGGGACACACTACCGAAGCACCGAGGCTGTTCCCGCGGTCTGACGCTTCGTGTCGCTTACGGCTTCAGTTGCAGCAGTCACCTGGTTTTGCGACGCGAGATACGTGAAGGCATAAACGACTCAACGGCCGGACAAGTAACCTGACAACAAAAACAGCATCTCAATGCTGTACGCTTTTTGAGGTTTGCCCGGCGCGGCTCCCATCATGGGGCTGGATCACTCCATCCACGACCCCGGATAGATTCGAGCAAGTCCACTTTAGGTCAACACTGCCTCGCTTGCAAAAATCGGGCTGACCATAGATTTTT
>NZ_BCPO01000235.1:0-1458 GCF_016586105.1 Burkholderia sp. E168m15 | reverse complement strand
GGGGGTGCCCCTATGTCTTTCGTCAAGCGTTAGGGGCTGACTTGGGTTGGTAAATGGTGCCGTCGCGCAGCATGGCGAACAGGACGTCGCAGCGTCGCCGTGCCAGTGCGATCAGCGCTTGGTTGTGGCGCTTGCCTTGCTGGATCTTGCGGGAGTAATAGGCCCGTGAGACTGGGTCTCGTAAGGCCGCGAAGGCGGATAGGAACAAGGCGCGCTTGAGCACCTTGTTTCCCCGTCTGGATGGATGCTCGCCACGGATCGACGAGCCTGAGCGCCGGGTGACCGGGGCAAGGCCAGCGTAGGCCGCCAAGTGTGCAGCCGAAGCGAAGGCCTTATGGGCGACTTCGGTCAGGAGTCTGGCGGCGGTCCTGACGCCGACTCCCGGCATGCTGGTCAGGACCGGCCAAAGAGGGTGAGCAAGCACCAGTCGCTCAACTTCGGCGGCGACCTCGTCGCGTTGCTTACGCAAGGCCGCAAGCTGCTGGGCTAAACGGGGCATGACGATGGTGGCGGCTTGCGTGCCGGGCACGGTCACGGCTTGTTCACTCAGTGCCTGAACGATCTCGGCCGCCAAGCCTTTGCCCATGCGAGGAGCGAGCTTGGTCAGGCGATTGGCGAGCGTCTTCTCGGTGGTGCTGGCAAGTGCGGCGGGCGACGGATAGCGCTCAAGCAGATCGAGCACCGCCGGATGGTCGAGGCGCGGTCCGAGAACGCGCTCGAGCGCCGGATGGATTTGAGTAAGCAGGCCGCGAATGCGGTTGCTGGTCTGTGTGACCTGAGCGGCGAGGTCGTCATCGAAGCCGCACAGCATGGTGAGTTCGGCGAGCTGCTCGTCGGCCAGTCGAAGCGAGCGCAGCGTATGCGGCATCGAGCGAGCGGCTTCGGCGATGATGGCGGCGTCGCGGGCATCGGTCTTGGCTTCGCCGGCGTGCAAATCAGCGATGCGGCGCATGGCCAGTCCGGGCAGATAGGCGACGAGTACGCCTTCAGCGCGGGCGACGGCTACAGGAAGCGCACCGATGGTGGAAGGCTGATCGACGACGAACAGCAGTCGACCGTGAGTCTTGAGTTCGGCGATGAGGGCTCGCAGCTTGACCTCGTCGTTGGGTAGCGCCTTGTTGTACAGACGCTTGCCATTTCGATCGAGTGCAACGGCGTGATGCTGGCCTTTACCGACGTCGACGCCGACGAAAACATCCACGGCGTCATGCTGTTGAGTGTCTTGCATCGCAGTTTGTGCAAAGTGAACGGATTGGCCTGCAACAACGGTGGCAAGTCTCGGCATCCACGTTACGGACGGCGTCGGAATATTCCGGCCAAACCCCTATCAGCGATCACCAGCCACCCACCAGACCCGGCGACAACACCCCCCGGATCATGACTGCGACTGGGGGCGGGAATCATACCGGGCCTGGCTGGCCAAAGCCCCATTATTGGGACAGGAAGATAGTAACGGGG
>NZ_BCPO01000233.1:0-1703 GCF_016586105.1 Burkholderia sp. E168m15 | reverse complement strand
ACAATCAATGTCATACCCGGATTCAGATGTCCACCTTCCAGCCATTTAAAAATGTCCGGTTTCAAGGTTGGTTTTGCTGCGTTTTTTCCTCGTTTTAAGCATTACGCAGTGTCGAAGGTCCGCGCCTGAACGGGCAGGGCGCTTACGCTCGCTTCCTCAGCTTTTGCAGACCGACGGCCAGGTTTGTCCGCTGGCTTGGCGGTTTGCCGACGTTGCGTCAGATCCACGATTACATGCTCGACGTCGGCCTGCGTGATCTTGCGCTGCTTCTTCTTACCCGGCTCTGCCTCGTTTCGGTTGGTCCGCGTCGAGTCGCCACGATGCGTTCGAGACGGCGCTTTACCGATTCGGCGGTTATCGCGTTGCGCCTGAAGCGCTTGCGCGACCTGCAACACATGGCTCAAACGCTTGTGCTCGACGACGGCACCCTGATCTATTTCAGTCAAACGATCGTACTGCCGGCAGCGCAGCACGCGATCGTCAGCACGGAGCTCGATCCGTCCATCCGGGTACTCCCACACCTCGATCTGCCGGTCGATCAGCTTCCTGTTCTCCGGCGTGTCGTCCAGTAAGTACATCACCCGGTCATACTGTACCGTCAGCGACTTCGTCACTTTCCGCGGCTCACGCCATGTCAGCACCACGTCCAGACTCTCGTCGGGCCGCAGCGGCCGGTGTGCATTGAACTCGCTCTTCGGCGGCTTCGCGAAGCGTGTGTTGTAGGCGGCCATGAAGGAGGGCGCGTATGCGTTGGCGTCGGCCACCGTGTTAATTCCGCGCAATCGCATCTCCTTGACCAAGCGGTCCTGCAACGTCAGATGCGCGCGCTCGACGCGGCCCTTGGCCGAGCTGCTGTTCGCGCAGAACGTGTCGATGTTCAGCTCGTACATCGCGCGGCCGAACGGCGTCACACGGTTACCGGTCTTTCCTGGCTTCACGTTGCGGAATACGCTGGCCTTGTCGCTGTAGAACGCCCCAGGTTTGCCGTGCCGTTCGATGTATGCCCGTGTTGCCTCGAAGTAGCTGAACGTCGACTCCGTCTGCGTGAAGTGCAGCATCATCAGCCGGCTCGTCGCGTCGTCCACGTAGACCAGCAGCGTGCAGGCCGGCGCCCGTTCCTCGAACCATCGATGATCGCTGCCGTCGATCTGGATCAGTTCGCCCAGACAGGCCCGGCGCGCACGCGGCTGATAGACCTTCGGCGGTCGTTGCCGGCGTGGAATCCACAAGCCAGCCTCCGTCATTAGCTTCCTGACCGTTTCCTTGGCCAGCCGAATGCCGTGACACTCCCAGAGCTTCTCGCAGGCCAGTGTCGGCCCGAAATCGGCGTAGCGATCTCGGATGATCGACAGCGCACGATCGGCGGCTCCTGGATCCAGGCGACGGTTGCCGGGCTTCGCTCGGTGCCCCGACACCAGTCCCGCCGGCCCGTGCTCGCGCAGCCGGGCAACCAGTCGGCGAACCTGACGTGTCGTCAACTCCAGCCGTTCCGCTGCACGCCATGGCTTAAGCTTGCCGTCCGCTACATCCTGAATGACCTTGAATCGGTCCAGTTCGCGCATCGTCATCGTGATCCGCTCCGTTGCAGCCATCGCAGCCTCCGGCGCCGTCAAACCGGCAGCCGGACAGCTTACGCGGCCCGAAAGCGGACATTTCTATGTAGCCAAAAGCGGACATTTCAATCTAGCCACTACAATCAAAAA
>NZ_BCPO01000232.1:0-1863 GCF_016586105.1 Burkholderia sp. E168m15 | reverse complement strand
AATCGGCATAGGGGACGACCATGAGGCCGTACCCCTGCCACACCACCCGGCATGCGGGTCCGCACCGGGCGGTTCGGGAAGTTGAGGTTATGAGAGTCGGGGCACACCCAGCCGGTCGAAGTACGCGAGGGTCAATACGCTATTCAGGAGCTTGCCGCTATTACGCCACCAGCGACAGCTGTTCGCCGCCACCTGTTGCGCCACAGCGGACGGTGCGCCCAGCGCACGCAGTTCCCGGTAGATGGTCGGACCGCGGCGCCAGTGTTTGAGCTGGATGACACGCAGCCGGTGACGCATCCACTTGTCCAGATCCAGCCAGACTCGTGGCGTCTGCGCCATCCGGAAGTACGCCTTCCAGCCCAATACATAAGGCCGTAACCGTTCCACCACGTCCTTCATGCTGCGCCCGCCGCTACGGCCGGTCAGTTCACGAATGCGGCGTTTGAACGCCAGCAGCGATCTGGCCGCCACCTTGCGCTTGATGACACCGCCGGACGCTACCCATAGGCTGTAGCCCAGAAACTTGCGACCGAACACACTGGCGACTGCGCTTTTGGTCTCGTTGACCTTCAACCGCAGTTGCCCATACAGACGACGCAGCAGCGCCATCACCCGCTCGCCAGCACGGCGGCTACGAACATAGACATTCGCATCGTCGGCATAGCGCGCGAAGCAGTGGCCTCGCCGCTCCAGTTCCTTGTCCACCTCATCGAGCAACACGTTGGCCAGCAACGGCGATAGCGGCCCGCCCTGTGGCGTGCCCTGTTCGCGCTGCTGAACCACGCCGCCATCCATGATGCCGCTGTTCAGATACGCCCGGATCAGCCAGATCACGCTGGCGTCCCCAATACGTTTCTGCAGTCGGTCGATCAGGATGTCGTGGTTGACCCGGTCGAAGAACTTCTCCAGATCAACATCCACCACGATTCGCCGACCCGACTGCACGTACGACTGCGCGGCAAGCACCGCATCGTGCGCACGCCGTCCAGGCCGGAAGCCGTAGCTGTGCTCGCTGAAGCCAGGGTCCAGAACCGGTTGCAGCACCTGCAGCAGCGCCTGCTGGATCAGCCGGTCCGTCACCGTCGGGATGCCAAGCTCGCGCTCGCCTCCGTCCGGTTTCGGAATCGTCACCCGCCGTACCGGACTGGGCCGGTACGTCCTCTTCAGCAACTGTTCACGGATCGCGGGCCACGCCGTCACCAGATGGCGCGACGTCTGGTCAATATCCAGACCGTCCACGCCAGCGGCTCCCTTGTTGGCCCGTACCCGTTTGAACGCCTGCTTCAGGTTCTCCCTCGTCAGCGCCGCCATCAGCAGCGGTGACCCTGTGTCCCCGGATTCATGGCGCGGGCAACAGCCTTCGTCGCTCACGGGCATAGACGCAGCTTCACCGCGTATGCTTCCCGCTCGCCCCGCTCGCACGGGCATCTGACGCATTGCCTGTCGCATCGACATGACGCTGGACACTCCTTCCCGTTCGGCCCTTCGTCACCAGCTTCAGCCTCATCGACCTGTCCTGTGACTACTACGACCTCTGCTGACTTCTCGCTCCGGCTCGACGCCGTCGCCCTTTCAGGCATAAGGCGAGATCTCCCCAGGTAAGAGCGCACTCCTTCATCGCACAACCGCCGCATTTACGCTGCTTCGCCTTGGTCACGAGAGCTTCGCGGTGCGTTGCCCGCTCGCCCTGCACGGCAGCGCCTTCTATGCAGTTCTTGTCCATCGGCTCACGATTTACGCTCCACGCTTCCTCTCCACATTCGGTCGCCCTCATGCAGTTGCGCTTCACTTCATTCGCTGTGACCAGCTTATGGCGGGACTTGCACCCGCAGGAGTGCGCCCATGCTGGGCGCACAACGACAA
>NZ_BCPO01000231.1:0-2294 GCF_016586105.1 Burkholderia sp. E168m15 | reverse complement strand
CATCTAAATCTGACCCACCCCGAGACAGCGTAGTACATCTATTCCGGTGTGGATAACTCTTCGTTACCCGCTGGTTTTTCCGCTCTTTTTCTTGTTGTCTTTGCCTTGGCAGAACTGGTCCTGAAGCGCCACGATTCATTGCCCGTTTCGACGATGTGGCAGTGATGGGTGACGCGGTCCAGCAGCGCTGTCGTCATCTTTGCATCGCCGAACACGCTCGCCCACTCGCCGAAGCTGAGATTGGTCGTGATCGCGACGCTCGTGTGCTCGTATAGCTTTGAGAGCAGATGGAACAGCAATGCACCGCCGGTCTGGCTGAACGGCAGATAGCCCAGTTCGTCGAGGATCACCAGATCGACGTACATCAGCTTGTGGGCAATCTGGCCTTGTTTGCCGATGGACTTCTCCTGCTCCAGGGCGTTGGTCAGCTCGACGGTCGAGAAGTAGCGCACACGCTTGCCGTGGCGCTGTACGGCTTCGATTCCGATCGCTGAGGCGAGGTGCGTCTTGCCAGTGCCCGGACCACCGATGAACACGACGTTGTGCGCGCTTGCGAGGAACGACAGCTCGCTCAGTTCGCGCACCAGCGCTTCGTCGACGTGTGCCTGCGCGAAGTCGAAGCCCTTCAGGTCGCGGTGTGCCGGGAAGCGCGCAGCGGTCATTTGATAGGCGATCGAGCGCACCTGCCGTTCGGCGGTTTCAGCCATCAACAGCTGCTTCATGAAGCGCTCCGGCTCGAAGTCAGTGTGACGCGACTGCGCGAGCAGCTCCGGCCATGTGCTCGCCATGCCGTGCAGTTTAAGACCCTTGAGCTGGGCCGCGATATCGTTAGACATGACGATCCTCCGGTGGGTTGGCGCGCAGCGTCTCGTAACGGCCCACGTCGGCCGCGGGCTCTTCCTTGAGCTGGAGTTTCGTCGTGGCGAGCCTGCCATTCGTGACGGGCGCCTTCAGCCGGCTCAGCACGTTCAGGACGTGCTCTGCGCTGGGGCGTCCTGAATCCAGCGCAGCCTGTACGGCGAGCAGCACCGCATCGAGCCCGTGTTCGCGCACCGCAGCGAGCACCTGCGTCATGACGCGATCGCCGCCCGGGTGTTTCAGCAGATGCCGCTGCAGCAGTTGCAGCGGCTGCGGCATCGTGATGAACGGTGCGCCGTTGCGCAGTGCGCCGGGTTTGCGCTCGACCAGCGTGATGTAGTGGCGCCAATCGTAGAAGGTCATGTGCCGCTCGAAGCTGCGTTCGTGGCGTGCGATCTCCTGGGCGTTGACGACGACGCTGAGATATGCCGGATAGCAGCGCACGCTCACCAACTGGTTCGTGTACTCGGTGGGCACGCTGTAGCGGTTGCGTTGGAAGTGAATCAGGCTGGTCGACGAGACTCGCAGGGTCTGCTCGACATAGCCGTCGAACGGCCGTGGATTGGGCATCAGCCGGGTACGCTCGTCCTGCAGCACATCCTCGACTGTCAGCTCAGGCCACTGCGGGTGCCGCATGTGCCACGCCTCACGACACTGACCAGCGACCCATTCGTTTAGGATCTCCAGCGTTTCCCAGCGCCGTAGCGATGCTTCGTGCCAGATCTGACGCCGCCGGTCCTGAACGTTCTTCTCGACGATGCCTTTCTCCCAACCTGCCGCCCGATTGCAGAACTCTGGCTCGAACAGGTAGTGACTGCACATTGCTTCGAAGCGCGCGTTGACCGCACGCTCCTTGCCGCGGCCAACCTTGTCCACAGCGGTCTTCATGTTGTCGTAGATGCCGCGCCGGGGCACGCCGCCGAACGCGGCGAATGCGCGGGCGTGTGCGTCGAACAGCATCTCGTGACTCTGGGTGGGATAGGCGACGAGCCAGAACGCGCGGCTGGAGTTAAGTTTGACGTGGGCGACCTCCAGGCGTCGCCGTAGCCCGCCAACAAACGCGTATTCGCAGCTCCAGTCAAACTGGAAGGCTTCGCCGGGTTCGAAGGCGAGCGGCACGAAGGCCTTCCTGCGAGGCGCCTCAGCCTGCTCCTCGTGCCAACGCCTCACGAACGCGCTCACGCGGCCGTAGCTGCCGGCGTAACCCTCGGCGCGGATCGCCTCGAACATGAACCGGGCGGTGCGCCGGTCACGCTTCGGGCGATGACTGTCGGCACGCAGCCAACCTGTCAGCTGTGCGGCCCAGTCGTCGATGACGCTCGGGCTGACGCGCTTCGGATACTTCGGCTCGACGGCATCAGTCTGCCGCAGCCAGCGGCGCACTGTGTTTCGGGACAGGCCCGTACGCCGCGCAATCTCGCGCAGCGGGACCTTCT
>NZ_BCPO01000230.1:0-2451 GCF_016586105.1 Burkholderia sp. E168m15 | reverse complement strand
GTAAGCCCCCGGTAAAGGCACCGAGGCTCGTGAGGTACCGCTGATCAAGCCGCGGCGAGCGACCAGCGATGCGGAAGCAGCGACGCGATGTCGTCGGCACGATGCGTGGGCAGTCGGGTGAGCACGTCTTTCAGGTAGGCGTACGGATCATGGCCGTTAAGCTGCGCCGACCGGATCAGGCTCATGATCGCGGCTGCACGTTGCCCCGCGCGCAGTGAGCCGGCGAACAGCCAGTTCGAGCGGCCAGTCGCCCATGGTCGAATCTGGTTCTCCAGCCAGTTATTGTCGATGGGCACGTGCCCGTCATCGAGATAGCGCGTGAGCGCTTCCCAACGCTTCAGGCTGTAGTCGAGCGCCTTCGCGATCGCCGATCCTTCGGCAACGAGCTTGCGCTGGGTCACCATCCAGGCGTGCAACGCATCGGCAACGGGCCTGGATCGCTGCTGGCGGATGGCCTGTCTTCGATCAGGCTTCAGTTCGGCGACGTCACGCTCGACGTCGTAGAGTGCGCCGAAGTATTTCAGCGCCTGCTCGGCGATCTGGCTCTGGTGGTTGACGTGCAGCTCGTAGAATTTCCGGCGCGCGTGAGCGACACATCCGATTTCCGTGATGCCCAGTTCGAATCCAGCCTTGTAGCCGCCATAGTCATCGCACATGAGCTTGCCACGCCACACACCCATGAACTTTCGGGCATGTTCGCCGGCACGGCTGCCGGCGAAGTCGTAGACCACGGCCTTCAGATCGGCGAATGGCGTCGTGCTGTACGCCCACAGGTAAGCCCGATGCGTCTTGCCCTTGCCGGGCGACAGCATCTGCACCGGCGTCTCGTCGGCGTGCAGCACGTCGCGCTGCAGGAGCGCTTCGCGAAGCGCATCGACCAGCGGTTGCAGCCGTACGCCGCAGATGCCGACCCACGCGCCGAGCGTCGATTGCGGGATCGCCAGGCCCGCGCGAGCAAAGATGCGTTCCTGCCGATACAGCGGCAGGTGGTCGCCATATTTGGCAACCAGCACCTGCGCCAACAGCCCGGTGGTCGGGATACCCTTGTCGATGACGTGAGGCGGGACCGGTGCCTGGATCAGGGTCCCGCAGTGCCGACAGGCCCACTTGCCGCGGATATGCCGCTCGACTGTGAACACGCCTGGCGCATAGTCCAGCTTCTCGCTGATGTCTTCGCCCACGCGCTCCCGCTGGCAACCGCACTGGCACGTGGTGTCTTCCGGCTCGTGATGGATGTCCGTACGCGGCAGTTTCGATGGCAAGGGCACACGCTTCGGCTGTTGCCCAGGCCCAGCGGCACGCGTGGCCGGTTGAAGCTGTTCGAGCTCGGCTTCCAGTGCCGCCAGGTCTGCATCGATCGCCTCGTCGAGCAGGCTCATCTGTTCGGTATCAAGCTGCTCGCTGCGTTTGCCGAACTGCAGGCGCTTGAGCACGGAGAGTTCGTGCGTCAGTTGATCGATACGCGTTTGACGGTAGTGCAGTTCACGCTGCGTCTCGCCGACCTGGGTCATCAACTGAGCGGCCAGTGTGCGCAGTTGCTCCGGGCTAAGGGCATCGAGGTCGGCGGGCAGGTTCATACGGCCCAGTCTGCCAGAGCCGGCACCGCCACGGAAGCGAAACTGTTTACGGCACCGACGACGCGTTACACCACGCAGATGACGTGATCGTGCGTCAGGGTCTGCCACGGCAGCCCCGTCACGAGCGCCCGCAACTGTTCGGGATTCAACGCGACGGCGATTGCTTCGTGGCCGTTCGTCCAGACGAACCGGCCCTTGTTCAGACGACGCGCAGCCAGCCAGATTCCGAAGCCGTCATAGACGAGTACCTTCATGCGCGTCGAATGCTTGTTGGCGAACAGGTAAGCATGGTGAGGGCGCGCTGCGCCGAACACCTTCACCACACGCGCCAGAATCGTATCGGCGCCGGCACGCATATCCAGCGGTTCGGTCGCCAGCCATATCGCGTCGATGCGGATCACCGCAGCCATCCCTGCAACCAGAGCGCACAATCACTGGCCGACGATAACGGCCAACGCACGGTCACCGTCGCCGCACCCCGACGTACCTCGATCTGGATCTCCGTCGCCCCAGATGCAGCCCCGCACGTCTCAAGCTGTAACGGCACAAACTCTGCCGATGGCGCGCTCATCGACTTGCGGGCAGCTTCGGCCGCATCCCGTTCTTCCTGGGCGGCCACCCAGCTTCGCAGCATGTTGGCATTCAGGCGGTAGTGCAGCGCTACCGCCGCGATCGACACGTTTGGCTGCATCGCCGCACGGATCACCTGTGCCTTGAACTCCTTGCTGTGCCGCCGACGTCGCGTCGGTTGCACAACCTCCTGCATCACCTCGGTCTCATCCATCGTGTACATCTGTCCATTAAAAATTTAGATGGACACGATCCTCGCCTTCGCGCCTAACGCGATCAAGATGACTTCCCCGGGTGCTTACGG
>NZ_BCPO01000229.1:0-2725 GCF_016586105.1 Burkholderia sp. E168m15 | reverse complement strand
AGTGAAGCGAACGCGGTGAACTGAAACATCTAAGTAACCGCAGGAAAAGAAATCAACCGAGATTCCCAAAGTAGTGGCGAGCGAAATGGGATGAGCCTTGCACTCTTTATTTGTATTGTTAGCCGAACGCTCTGGAAAGTGCGGCCATAGCAGGTGATAGCCCTGTAGGCGAAAACAGTATGAAAGAACTAGGTGTGCGACAAGTAGGGCGGGACACGTGAAATCCTGTCTGAAGATGGGGGGACCATCCTCCAAGGCTAAATACTCGTGATCGACCGATAGTGAACCAGTACCGTGAGGGAAAGGCGAAAAGAACCCCGGGAGGGGAGTGAAATAGATCCTGAAACCGCATGCATACAAACAGTCGGAGCCTCGTAAGGGGTGACGGCGTACCTTTTGTATAATGGGTCAGCGACTTACGTTCAGTAGCAAGCTTAACCGTATAGGGCAGGCGTAGCGAAAGCGAGTCCGAATAGGGCGTTCAGTTGCTGGGCGTAGACCCGAAACCAGGTGATCTATCCATGGCCAGGATGAAGGTGCGGTAACACGTACTGGAGGTCCGAACCCACTAACGTTGAAAAGTTAGGGGATGAGCTGTGGATAGGGGTGAAAGGCTAAACAAACCTGGAAATAGCTGGTTCTCTCCGAAAACTATTTAGGTAGTGCCTCGTGTCTCACCTTCGGGGGTAGAGCACTGTCATGGTTGGGGGGTCTATTGCAGATTACCCCGCCATAGCAAACTCCGAATACCGAAGAGTGCAATCACGGGAGACAGACATCGGGTGCTAACGTCCGGTGTCAAGAGGGAAACAACCCAGACCGCCAGCTAAGGTCCCCAAATATAGCTAAGTGGGAAACGAAGTGGGAAGGCTAAAACAGTCAGGAGGTTGGCTTAGAAGCAGCCACCCTTTAAAGAAAGCGTAATAGCTCACTGATCGAGTCGTCCTGCGCGGAAGATGTAACGGGGCTAAGCTATATACCGAAGCTGCGGATGCGAGCTTGCTCGCATGGTAGGAGAGCGTTCCGTAAGCCTGCGAAGGTGCCTTGTAAAGGGTGCTGGAGGTATCGGAAGTGCGAATGCTGACATGAGTAGCGATAAAGGGGGTGAAAGGCCCCCTCGCCGTAAGCCCAAGGTTTCCTACGCAACGTTCATCGGCGTAGGGTGAGTCGGCCCCTAAGGCGAGGCAGAAATGCGTAGCTGATGGGAAGCAGGTCAATATTCCTGCACCATTGTTAGATGCGATGGGGGGACGGATCGCGGAAGGTTGTCCGGGTGTTGGAAGTCCCGGTCGCTGCATTGGAGAAGGCGCTTAGGCAAATCCGGGCGCGTAATTCAAGGGTGTGGCGCGAGCTCCTTAGGGAGCGAAGCAATTGGAAGTGGTTCCAAGAAAAGCCTCTAAGCTTCAGTCTAACGATGACCGTACCGCAAACCGACACAGGTGGGCGAGATGAGTATTCTAAGGCGCTTGAGAGAACTCGGGAGAAGGAACTCGGCAAATTGGTACCGTAACTTCGGGATAAGGTACGCCCTTGTAGCTTGACTGGCCTGCGCCAGGAGGGTGAAGGGGTTGCAATAAACTGGTGGCTGCGACTGTTTAATAAAAACACAGCACTCTGCAAACACGAAAGTGGACGTATAGGGTGTGACGCCTGCCCGGTGCCGGAAGATTAAATGATGGGGTGCAAGCTCTTGATTGAAGTCCCGGTAAACGGCGGCCGTAACTATAACGGTCCTAAGGTAGCGAAATTCCTTGTCGGGTAAGTTCCGACCTGCACGAATGGCGTAACGATGGCCACACTGTCTCCTCCCGAGACTCAGCGAAGTTGAAGTGTTTGTGATGATGCAATCTACCCGCGGCTAGACGGAAAGACCCCATGAACCTTTACTGTAGCTTTGCATTGGACTTTGAACCGATCTGTGTAGGATAGGTGGGAGGCTATGAAACCGGAACGCTAGTTTCGGTGGAGCCGTCCTTGAAATACCACCCTGGTTTGTTTGAGGTTCTAACCTTGGCCCGTGATCCGGGTCGGGGACAGTGCATGGTAGGCAGTTTGACTGGGGCGGTCTCCTCCCAAAGCGTAACGGAGGAGTACGAAGGTACGCTAGGTACGGTCGGAAATCGTGCTGATAGTGCAATGGCATAAGCGTGCTTAACTGCGAGACCGACAAGTCGAGCAGGTGCGAAAGCAGGTCATAGTGATCCGGTGGTTCTGTATGGAAGGGCCATCGCTCAACGGATAAAAGGTACTCTGGGGATAACAGGCTGATACCGCCCAAGAGTTCATATCGACGGCGGTGTTTGGCACCTCGATGTCGGCTCATCTCATCCTGGGGCTGTAGCCGGTCCCAAGGGTATGGCTGTTCGCCATTTAAAGAGGTACGTGAGCTGGGTTTAAAACGTCGTGAGACAGTTTGGTCCCTATCTGCCGTGGGCGTTGGATATTTGAAGGGGGCTGCTCCTAGTACGAGAGGACCGGAGTGGACGAACCTCTGGTGTACCGGTTGTCACGCCAGTGGCATCGCCGGGTAGCTATGTTCGGAAGAGATAACCGCTGAAAGCATCTAAGCGGGAAACTCGCCTTAAGATGAGATATCCCTGGGGACTAGATCCCCTTGAAGGGTCGTTCGAGACCAGGACGTTGATAGGTCAGGTGTGTAAGCGCAGTAATGCGTTCAGCTAACTGATACTAATTGCCCGTAAGGCTTGATCCTATAACAAGTCTG
>NZ_BCPO01000228.1:0-36333 GCF_016586105.1 Burkholderia sp. E168m15 | reverse complement strand
CCCGACGTAGATCACGCCTCGTGCTGAATGGCTACACGGCAGCACATCTAAGCAGCGGGCCGCTGAAATCTCAGAAATCAGACCTGCTCCCGGACTGATCGAACCTCGGTATTTCCCTGCCGCAACCTCTCTTACCGCGGTCGGTAGCCCAATCTGATCAACCGTATGCAGTGAGTCATCTTGCTGCGATCTCCTCACCCATCAGACCATGATCCGCAAGATCGGAAAAGATCTGCCCGGGATGGCGCTCGATTCCTTTTCGCTGATCTTTTCGGCCCCCAGTGTCAGATAGAACGGCGCGGCATGGGGATCCGCTTCGATTGACCTGCCCCCGGTTTTAGTCCGAACTGCAGTTAGAGTCCGAGGTTAAAAACTGCTGCTTTGCATCGTGCGCCCGCGCGAACTGCACCGGCGTCAGATAGCCGAGTGAACTATGAGGCCGCTCGGTGTTGTACTCGATACGCCATTCCTCAATCAGCCGCTTGGCGTGGCGCATTGAGACGAACCAGTGCTCGTTCAGGCATTCATCGCGGAACCGCCCGTTGAAGCTCTCGATATAGGCATTCTCCACCGGCTTGCCAGGCCGAATGAACGACAGCGTGACACCGGCTTCGTAGGCCCATGCATCCAGCACCTTACCAGCGAACTCCGGCCCGTTGTCGACCGTGATGGATGCGGGTAAGCCTCGCATCTCCTTGAGCCGCTCGAGCACTTGCTGCACTCGTAGGCCCGGCAGCGAAGTATCGACCTCGATGGCCAAGCACTCGCGCGTGTAGTCGTCGACCACGTTCAGGCATCGAAACCGCCGACCATAGGCCAGCCCGTCAGAAACGAAGTCCATCGACCAGCTCTGATTCGGGCCTGTTGCTAACGGCAGCGGCGTGCGCTCGACAGCCGCAATACGCTTGCGTCGCCGCTTGCGCACGCTCAGCCCCGCCTTGCTGTACAGGCGCCAGATGCGCTTGTGGTTGGCGAAGCAGCCATCCCGCTGCAACAGCACGTGAATCCGGCGATAGCCGTAGCGGCGCCTCTGCGCGGCGATGGCCATCATCCGGCCAGTCAGCGCTTCGTCATCAACTCGGCGGCGTGATTCGTAGTGGAACAGCGAGCGCGAAATCCCTACCAGCCCGCAGGCCCGGGTAACACCCATGGCACGTTCGGTCATCAATATCCGGACCGCTTCGCGCTTGGCCTGCGGGCTTGCTACTTTCGAGCCAGCAGGTCCTTCAGCGCGGCGTTGTCGAGCATCGATTCGGCTAACAGTCGCTTGAGCTTGCTGTTCTCCTGCTCCAGTTCCTTCAGGCGCTGCGCTTCGGAGACCGTCATCCCGCCGAACTTCGCTTTCCAGTTGTAGTAGGTCGCTTCCGAGATGCCGTACTTGCGACACAGCTCCGCCGGCTTCAGGCCAGCCTCGGCTTCCTTCAAGATGCCGATGATCTGTTCTTCGGTGAATCGCTTTTTCATTGCCGTTCCTCTCTGGAACGGACTCTACACCGTCACCGTACTAAACGCGGGGAGCAGGTCACGATCACAAAGCTCTTGATTCCTCTCGCGGCGGCCTCGGTCCGAACCGATTTCCACAGCGCACGGGCGACGCCCTGACCCATGTGATCGGGATGAACGAACAGCCATCCGGGCGTTGGCCGATCCGAATTCAACGATGCTCGGATCCAGAATCCGATGATCGACTCGCCTGATTCCGCGACGTAACCGATCGCCCCTTCGATCGTCTCCGGCGAGATCGTGAGATCGTCTTGCCACACGTCCAGCCATTCCTTCGGATAGCCCCAGTGCGCCTTCGAAAGGCGTGCCAGTCGTGTGAGTTCGTCCGCGTCCGCGGCACGCGCAGCACGCACGATAAATAGCTTGTGCATTTCGGCTCTCGTCATGGCGGACACCCCCTTGGTCGGCGTTTTCATGAGTGCATCATCCGGATCGTACGGTCTCATCGCCCGATCGACAGCCGACCCGCTCACCACAGCGTTGCGCGATGCCATTCAAATGCACACGCCCGGCGCGGCTATATGACCTGCGACGCATGTCCGGCGACGACGCGCCAGTGGGCGCCCGATCGACGCCAGAGGCGTGTATAGGCAAACGTGCCGGTGAATGCCGCGCCGTCGAAACGGCCGGCAAGAGCCGCTCGCGTCGTGGTGAGGATCATCTCGTCGACCGCGGATGCGCGCATTTCGATGACGTCGAGTGTGTCGAGACGCAAAAGCTTCACGCGATGCGCGGCCAGGTCGTCCTCTTTCGAGATGACCTGGCCGGTCGGGACTGTGAACACCAGATCGTCGTCCAGCAGCGCGTCGAGCGCTTCGACGTCGTTGGCCAGCATCGCCGCGCGGAGCGTGGTTTCGCTGGGTTCGATAACGGTACGGATTGCATCCTGTCAGGCCTCGCATCATTTCGGAGGGAAAGCGGCACGGGGGCGACAAACTCGGCCTATCGCGCATTCGACAGCGACTGACGCCGGACCAGCATCACCATGCAGATGCCGATCGACGCGATCAGGTTGACGGCCGGATAGAACGCGACCGCGACACTCCACGTGCTCAGTGCCAGCAACGCCAGCGCGTACTTGAGCACGCACAGCGCGAAATAGACGAGGCTCTCGCTCCACGGATCGCGGATCGTCTTGCGCACGGTCGGGCCGAGGCCGGCCAGCTCGATCAGCGTGACCAGGCAGATCGACACCGTCGGATCGTCGGTCAGCATCCACAGCGGAATGGCTGACAGTGCTGCACACAGGAACAGCCAGTCGAGGCCCGTCCAGCCGTGCTCGCCGCGAAACAGGCTGGTGATCAGCGTCAGAAAGCACGTGACGGCAATCGCCGCCGTGCACCATGCGGACGGGCCCGCGCCCGCGACGAACTGGCCGGCGGCCGCGATCGCCGTGACGACCGACCACACGAGCCACGTGAACAGATGCGGGCGAACGGTGCGCCGATAGATCGCGAGCCCGTAAGGAATCGCCGCCAGCAGCGACACGGCCGTTCCGATCACGCCGAAGATCGAAGCGGCGCTTTCATCGACATTCACCATCGACGCAACCTTGTTCGGATTGCCGATCAGTATGTGGTCAGACGGATCGGGACGCAACGTCCTGCGTTTTCCGCGGTGCGGTGAGCGCTACGCAGATTCGCACCGGAATGCGGAAGAAACAGGACTGGCGCGTATCGACCGCACATGACGAGACGCTCCGCATCCACCTAGCCAGTCAAGACTCCGCCTTCGCCGCATGCACGTCGCGCCGAAACGCACCGGGGCTCGTGCCTGTCCATTTCCGGAACGCGCGATGAAACGCGCTCGGCTCGGTGAAGCCAAGCTCGACCGCGATCTCCGCGACGCTGAGCGCGTGCCCGCGCAGCAGCGACTGGGCCAGCGCGCCGCGTAATTCGTCCTTGATCGCCGCGAAACTTTGCCCTTCGCTGCGCAAACGCCGCCGCAGCGTCGCGGGCGTCGTGTCGAGGCGCACGGCCAGCGTGTCGAAGTCGGGCCATTCGGCGGCCGGCAGCGCTTTCAGGTGCGCGCGCGTCTTCGCGACCCAGCCTGTGTCGTGTCGGTAGCGCACGAGGAGATTGCCGGGTGCGCCGCGCAGGAAGGTCCGCAGTGTCTGCTCCGAGCGGATCGTCGGCAGCGCGAGGTACGCGGCGTTGAACGCGAGCCGGCTGTCGGGCCGGTCGAAATGCACCGGGACGCCGAAGAACTGGTGATAGTCGCTGCGCTGGCCGAGGCTCGGGCACGCGAAATCGATGCGCTGCAGCGGGATGCGCCGGCCGATCAGCCAGCACGCGACGCCCAGCAGGATCAGCCAGAACGTCCGGTACGCGAACGCCGGGTACGGCGCGCCCGATTGCGCCAGCACGATCTGCGCCTGCCCGTCGGCCACCACGAGTTCGCCGTGCGGCTCGTCGAGCACCACACGCAGAAACTTCAGCGCGCGTCGCAGCGCCTTGTCGAGCGTGCCGGCATGCAGCACCGCGTGGCACAGCAGCGTGAAGCTGCCACGCCGCATCGGGCGCGCGGCAAGCCCGAAGAATTCGTCGTCGAGCGTACCGGCGATCGCGAGCCACAGCCGGCCGTACTGCTGCGGCGTGACGGGCTCGTGCACGGTGGCCGGCAGCCCGGCGGCACGCAGCACGGGCGCGGTCGGCAAGTCGCGCCGGCGCAGGCACGCGAGCGCATCGTCGACGAAATCCGGCGAAATCATCTGCGGCCCCATTTCCTGCGTCCTCTCGACATGGCAAAAGCGATCATGATTCTAGATTCCGTTTGTCATTGATTGCAATGTAGGGGCTGTCTACTATCGATGTATCCCCGTCGCGCCCCTGGCGCGTCGGCGGCCATAACGCACAGGAGACACGCATGCCTGAAGGAGCTACCGCCCGGGCGGTGCCGGCTTACGCCGACGCCGTGGCCCGTTTCAGTATCGAGACCGCTGCCGCGCAACTGAGCGGCGATCTGGAGCGCGGCCTGAACGCGTGTGTCGAATGTTGCGACCGGCACGCGAAGGCGGATGCGATCGCACTCGACTGGATCGACGCCGGCGGGCAGCACCACCGCTTTACGTTCGCGCAAATGCAGGCGTTGTCGGCCCGGGTCGCGAACCTGCTCGTCGCGCAGGGCGTGAAGCCGGGCGACGTGGTGGCCGGCCTGCTGCCGCGCACGCCGGAGCTCGTCGCGACGATCCTCGGCACGTGGCGCGCGGGCGCCGTGTACCAGCCGCTGTTTACCGCGTTCGGCCCGAAGGCGATCGAGCACCGGCTGCGCATGAGCGATGCGCGGCTCGTCGTGACCAACGTCGCGAATCGCGCGAAGCTCGACGAAATCGCCGATTGCCCGCTGGTCGCGACGGTACGCGAAGCAGGCGAGGCGCTGCCGGTGCGCGACATCGATTTCCGCGCGGCGCTCGACGCGCAGTCCGATACGTTCGAACCCGTGCTGCGCAAGGGATCCGACCTGTTCATGATGATGTCGACGTCGGGCACGACGGGCCTGCCGAAGGGCGTGCCGGTGCCGCTGTACGCGCTGCTCGCGTTCGGCGCGTACATGCGCGAAGCGGTCGACCTGCGTGCCGGCGACCGGTTCTGGAACATCGCCGATCCGGGCTGGGCGTACGGCCTCTATTACGCGATCACGGGCCCGCTGCTGCTCGGTCATGCGACGACGCTGTACGAGGGCAGCTTCACGGTCGACAGCACGTACGATGTGATCGACCGGCTCGGCATCACGAGCCTCGCGGGTTCGCCGACCGCATTCCGGATGCTGATGGCGGCCGGGACGGAAGCGGCCGCGCGCGTGAAGGGCCGGCTGCGCGTGGTGAGCAGCGCGGGCGAACCGTTGAACCCGGAGGTCGTGCGCTGGTTCCACGCGGCGCTCGGGGCGCCGATCCACGATCACTACGGCCAGACCGAGCTGGGCATGGTCGTGAACAACCATCACGGCCTCACGCACGTGGTGCACGTCGGTTCGGCCGGCTTCGCGATGCCGGGCTACCGTGTCGCGGTGCTCGACGAAGCGGGCCGCGAACTCGGCCCCGGCGAGCCCGGCAACCTCGCGATCGACATCGCGCGCTCGCCGCTGCTGTGGTTCCGCGGCTACTGGCAGCAGGACACGCCGGCGATCGCGGGCGGCTATTACCGGACCGGCGACAACGTGGAGCTGGAGCCGGACGGCGCCGTGAGCTTCATCGGCCGCGCGGACGACGTGATCACGTCGTCCGGCTACCGGATCGGCCCGTTCGACGTGGAGAGCGCGCTGATCGAGCATCCGGCCGTCAGCGAGGCCGCCGTGATCGGCGTGCCCGACCCGGAGCGCACGGAGATCGTGAAGGCGTTCGTCGTCCTGTCGAAGGGCTTCGACGGCACGCCGGAACTGGCCGAGGAATTGAGTCTGCACGTGAAGCGGCGGCTGTCCGCTCACGCTTATCCGCGCGCGATCGACTTCGTCGACGCGCTGCCGAAAACCCCGAGCGGCAAGATCCAGCGCTTCGTGTTGCGCAAGATGGAAGCCGAGAAGGTCGCTCAACCCTGAATACGGACTGCCAATGAATATCAAGGATCGCGTTTTTCTGATTACGGGCGCCGGTTCCGGCCTCGGCGCCGCGGTGGCGCGCATGGTCGTCGCGCAAGGCGGCAAGGCCATGCTGCTGGACGTCAATGACGAGGCGGGCGCGGGTCTCGCGAACGAACTCGGCGCGGCCGCACGGTTCGTGAAGACCGACGTGACGAGCGAAGCCGACGGTCAGGCGGCCGTCGCGGCCGCGCGCGACGCGTTCGGCCGCGTCGATGCGCTCGTCAACTGCGCGGGCGTCGCGCCGGGCGAGAAGGTCGTCGGCCGCGATGGCCCACACTCGCTCGACCGCTTCGCGCGGGCGGTGTCGATCAACCTCGTCGGCACGTTCAACATGATTCGGCTGGCTGCCGAAGCGATGTCGAAGCAGGACGCCGATGCGGAAGGCGAGCGCGGCGTGATCATCAACACCGCGTCGGTCGCGGCGTTTGATGGACAGATCGGACAGGCCGCGTATGCGGCGTCGAAGAGCGGCGTGGTGGGCATGACGCTGCCGATCGCGCGCGAACTCGCGCGCTTCGGCATTCGCGTCGTGACGGTCGCGCCCGGCATCTTCGCGACGCCGATGATGGCCGGCATGCCGCAGGACGTGCAGGACGCGCTCGGCAAGAGCGTGCCGTTTCCGCCGCGGCTCGGCCGCCCGGAAGAATTTGCGGCGCTGGTGCGCCACATCGCCGAGAACACGATGCTGAACGGCGAAGTCATCCGTCTCGATGGCGCGTTGCGCATGGCACCGCGCTGACACTGGAGGAAGCGAATCATGACGACTCAGGATCCGATCGTAATCGTGGGTGCGGCGCGCACGCCGATGGGTGGTTTTCAGGGCGACCTGGCGGCGGCGAGCGCGAGCGACCTTGGCGCGGTGGCGATTCGTGCCGCGCTCGAGCGCGCGAACGTGCCGGCCGAACGCATCGAGGAAATCGTGTTCGGCTGCGTGCTGCCGGCCGGCCAGGGCCAGGCGCCCGCGCGACAGGCCGGGCTGAAGGCCGGGCTGCCGCTCGCGGCGGGCGCGACCACGGTCAACAAGATGTGCGGTTCGGGGATGAAGGCGGCGATGTTCGCGCACGACCTGCTGCTGGCCGGTTCGGCGGCGGTGGCCGTGGCGGGCGGGATGGAGAGCATGACGAATGCGCCGTATCTGCTGCCGAAGGCGCGCGCGGGCATGCGCATGGGTCACGGACAGGTGCTCGATCACATGTTCCTCGACGGGCTCGAGGACGCGTATGAAAAGGGCCGCCTGATGGGCACCTTCGCCGAGGATTGCGCGCAGGCGTACCAGTTCACCCGCGAAGCGCAGGATGCGTTCGCGATTGCGTCGCTGACGCGGGCGCAGCGTGCGATCGCGGAAGGGCGTTTCGTGTCGGAAATCGCGCCGGTGACCGTGAAGGCCGGCAAGACGGAAAGCATCGTGTCGATCGACGAGCAGCCCGGCAAGGCGAAACTCGACAAGATCCCGACGCTGAAGCCGGCGTTTCGCGACGGCGGCACGGTGACGGCCGCGAACGCTTCGTCGATCTCGGACGGTGCGGCCGCGCTGGTGATGATGCGCCGCTCGGAAGCCGAGCGCCTCGGCCTCACGCCGAAGGCCGTGATCGTCGGGCATTCGACTCATGCGGACAAGCCCGGCCTGTTCGCGACCGCACCGATCGGCGCGTTGCGCAAGCTGTCGGAGAAAACCGGCTGGAACCTGCGCGACGTCGACCTGTTCGAGATCAACGAAGCGTTCGCGGTGGTGCCAATGGCCGCGATGCGCGACCTCGACCTGCCGCACGAGAAGGTGAACGTGCACGGCGGCGCGTGCGCGCTCGGGCATCCGATCGGCGCATCGGGTGCGCGCGTGATGGTGACGCTGCTGGCCGCGCTCGAAACGTATGGCCTGACGCGCGGCGTCGCATCGCTGTGCATCGGCGGCGGTGAAGCGACGGCGATTGCGATCGAGCGCATCGCGTAAGAAGTCGCGCATCGCATCGCATTGTTCGCACGCGCGAACGCGGCATCACGGGCGGCGCGTATTGCACGGGACATCCCCGTGTGATGCGCGCCGCCCGTTTTTATTCGATGGAAGCGTCGTATCGCGCTAAGGCTTCGCGTTCGGCGACACCGCGCCGCACGCGCGAATCACGAGCTGCACGACCTGCTCGGTTTTCTCGTCGAACGCCTTCTTCGTGAACGCGCGCTTGCCGCTCAGCGCGCGAATCTGCGCATCGAAATCCGCATAGTGCTGCGTGGTCGCCCAGATCAGGTACATCAGCGCGTGCGGGTCGATCGGCGCGAGCAGCCCGCGCGCGATCCAGCCTTCGATCACCCTGACGCGCGCGTCGAACCACGGCTTCACGCGTTGCGACAGGATGTCCTGCATGTGCTCCGCGCCGTGGATGATCTCGTTGGCCCACACCTTCGAGCCGAGCGGGCGCCGCTGCGACAGCGTCATCTTCGCGCGCACGTAGCCGCCGATCGCTTCGACCGGATCGTCGTCGGCCTCGAACGAGCCGGCCGCGCGATGCCAGTCCTCGAACAGGTCGTCGAGCACGCGGCGGTACAGCGCGAGCTTGGTCGGGAAGTAGTAGTGCACGTTCGCCTTCGGCAGGCCGGCGCGCTCTGCGATCATCGCGGTGCTGGCGCCGGCGAGCCCGCGTTCCGCGAATACGGCTTCCGCGCACGCGAGCAGATGCGCTTCGTTGGACTCGCGAATATGCGCCTTGCGTCGCCGCAAAGGCGCCGGCGTTTCGTCACGGTCGGTGGCTGCGATTGCCGCCTCGTCATGTCTCATCGTTACCCTCGCGCGGCGGCCATGCCGCGTTGGGCTTCATTCTAGCCGCTGATTCGCGTCGCGCGCACGGATGTGGCGACGCTGCAGTCACGACGATGCTGCGTTGCGATGGCACGTTTCTCGCTCTGTCGCGTCACGCAAGAAAGACGTTGCGCTGGTCATTTTGATCGTCTAAAACCTGTCCAATCGGACAGGATTTAACGCGTTGCCTGCATCGACGGACATGCACCGCATCCGTGCGGCGTGCCCCGAAACAGGCCTCGCACGCACCGGCACAGACCGGGCTGGCGACATCACCGACCCCCCAGGAGCGATACGAATGAGCGCGGTATCGGAAACAGTGAAGCGGGCAGCTTTCGACACGTCGATCAGGGTCGACGGCAAGCGGTTGTGGGACAGCCTGATGGAAGTCGCGAAGATCGGCGCGACGCCGAAGGGCGGCGTGTGCCGCCTCGCGCTCACCGATCTCGACAAGGCCGGCCGCGACCTGATCGTCGGCTGGGCGAAGGCCGCCGGCTGCACGGTGACGGTCGATACGATGGGCAACGTGTTCATGCGTCGCGCGGGCCGCGTGGCCGACGCGGCGCCGGTCGTCACGGGTTCGCACGCGGATTCGCAGCCGACCGGCGGGCGCTTCGACGGTATCTACGGCGTGCTCGGCGGCCTCGAGGTGATTCGCAGTCTGAACGATCACGGCATCGAGACCGAGCATCCGGTCGAGGTCGTGATCTGGACCAACGAGGAGGGCTCGCGCTTCGCGCCCGCGATGGTCGCGTCGGGCGTGTTCGCGGGTGTGTTTCCGCTCGAATACGGGCTGTCGTGCAAGGACGTGGACGGCAAGACGATCGGCGAGGAGCTCGCACGCATCGGCTATGCGGGCAACGTGCCGTGCGGCGGGCGCAAGCTGCACGCGGCGTTCGAGCTGCATATCGAGCAAGGGCCGATTCTCGAAGCGGAATGCAAGACGATCGGCGTCGTGACCGACGCGCAGGGGCAGCGCTGGTACGAGATCACGTTTACCGGCCAGGAGGCGCACGCGGGGCCGACGCCGATGCCGCGCCGCCGTGACGCGCTGCTCGGCGCGTCGCGCGTGGTCGACCTCGTCAACCGGATCGGCCTCGATCATGCCCCGTTCGGCTGCGCGACGGTCGGCATGATGCAGGTCCACCCGAACTCGCGCAACGTGATTCCCGGCCGCGTGTTCTTCACCGTCGATTTCCGTCATCCGGACGACGCCGTGCTCGCGAAGATGGATGCGGCGCTGCGCGACGGCGTCGCGCGCATCGCGGTCGACATCGGGCTCGAAACCGAACTCGAGCAGATTTTCTACTACAAGCCGGTCGCGTTCGATCCTGAGTGCGTGGCGGCCGTGCGCGGCGCGGCCGACCGCTTCGGCTACTCGCATCGCGACATCGTGTCGGGTGCGGGCCACGACGCGTGCTATCTGGCGCAGGTCGCGCCGACGTCGATGGTGTTCGTGCCCTGCATCGACGGCATCAGCCACAACGAGATCGAGGACGCGACGCCCGCATGGATCGAGGCCGGCGCGAACGTGCTGCTGCACGCGATGCTGTCGCGCGCATGCGAGCCGGCCTCGTGATGGATCGACCGTAGCGGCCGTGAGGCTGCATCACGTCAGATATTTGCATTCCTAAGCATGACCGCCCCGACTGTGCATCCGCAGCCGGCGGGGACGGCTTTGTCTCCACCCAGTCGAAGGAACGCGTATGACCACCCAGCCAACCGGCGATATCGCCGCGCATCGCCTGTCGTCCACGCAACTCTCGTGCGAATTCGCCGATATCGCGCCGCTGCTCGATCCGACTGCCGCGGCGGCCGCCGCAAGCCGCTGTCACTACTGCTACGACGCGCCGTGCGTGCATGCGTGCCCGACGCAGATCGACATCCCGAGCTTCATCCGCAAGATCGGCAACGGCAACCTGAAAGGCGCGGCGACCGACATCCTGTCCGCGAATCCGCTCGGCGGGATGTGCGCTCGCGTGTGCCCGACGGAGATCCTGTGCGAAGGCGCATGCGTGCGCAACCATCAGGACGCGCAGCCCGTCGCGATCGGCGCGCTGCAACGGCATGCGACCGACTGGGCGGTGAAGACCGGCGCGGTGCAGTTCCGGCGCGCGCCCGAGACGGGTCGCCATGTGGCGGTGGTCGGCGCGGGGCCGGCCGGGCTCGCGTGCGCGCACCGGCTCGCGCTCGCCGGGCATCGTGTCACGCTGTTCGACGCGCGCCCGAAGGCCGGCGGCCTCAACGAATACGGGATCGCCGCGTACAAGACCGTCGACGATTTCGCGCAACGCGAGGTCGAGTGGCTGCTGTCGGTGGGCGGCATCACGCTGGAAACGGGAGTGGCGCTTGGCCGCGACGTGACGCTCGACGCCTTGCGCGAGCAGCACGACGCGGTATTCCTTGCGATGGGCCTCGGCGGCGTGCGTGCGCTTGCGATCGACGGCGAGCAACTGGGCGGCGTGATGAACGCGGTCGATTTCATCGAGCAGGTGCGGCAGGCGGACGGACTGGAGAACGTGCCGGTCGGGCGGCGCGTGGTCGTGATCGGCGGCGGCAATACGGCGATCGATGCGGCGGTGCAGAGCCGCAAGCTCGGTGCGGAGCGCGTGACGATGGTGTATCGGCGCGGCGTGGACGCGATGAGCGCGACGTGGGCCGAACGCGAGTTCGCGCAGAAGAGCGGCGTCACGCTCGTCACGCACGCGAAGCCGATGCGCATCGCGGGCACGGACGGGCAGGTGACGGGCGTCGAATTCGAAGGCGCATCGGGCGAGCGCTTCACCGTCGGCGCGGACATGGTGCTGAAGGCGATCGGCCAGACGCTGGCGCCGGACGGTGTCGAAGCCGCGCTGCTGACTGCGGACGGCACGCGTATCGCGGTGGATGCGGACGGACGCACGGCGCTGCCGGACGTATGGGCCGGCGGCGACTGCGCGGCGACGGACGGCGTCGACCTCACGGTGCAGGCCGTGCAGGACGGCAAGCGCACGGCCGCGTCGATCGACGCCACGCTTGCCGCGCGCGACGCGAAGGCGGCCTGACCGCACGCACACCGAACACGCCCCCATTCTCACGGAGCCGAACATGGCCGACCTTCGCTGCACCATCGCAGGCATCACTTCGCCGAATCCCTTCTGGCTGGCGTCCGCGCCGCCCACCGACAAGGCCTACAACGTCAATCGCGCCTTCGAGGCGGGCTGGGGCGGCGTCGTCTGGAAGACGCTCGGGCTCGATCCACACGTCGTCAACGTCAGTTCGCGTTACGGCGCGGTGCAGTGGAACGGCCAGCGCATCGCGGGGCTGAACAACATCGAGCTGATCACCGACCGTCCGCTCGACGTGAACCTGAGAGAGATCGCGCAGGTGAAGCGCGACTGGCCGGACCGCGCGCTGATCGTGTCGCTGATGGTGCCGTGCAACGAGCGCGACTGGAAATGGATCCTGCCGCTCGTCGAGGACACCGGGGCCGACGCGGTCGAACTCAACTTCGGCTGCCCGCACGGGATGAGCGAGCGCGGCATGGGCGCGGCGGTCGGGCAGGTGCCCGAATACGTCGAGATGGTTACGCGCTGGGTGAAGGAAGGCACGAAGCTGCCGTGCCTCGTGAAGCTCACGCCGAACATCAGCGATATCCGGATGGGCTCCCGCGCCGCGTACAAGGGCGGCGCGGACGGCGTGTCGCTGATCAACACGATCAACTCGATCGTCGCGGTCGATCTCGACCAGATGGCGCCGATGCCGACCGTCGACGGCAAGGGCACGCACGGCGGCTATTGCGGGCCGGCGGTCAAGCCGATCGCGCTGAACATGGTCGCGGAGATCGCCCGCGACCCGGAAACGCCGAACCTGCCGATCTCGGGCATCGGCGGCATCTCGTCGTGGCGCGATGCGGCCGAGTTCATGGTGCTCGGCGCCGGCAGCGTGCAGGTGTGCACCGCCGCGATGCATTACGGATTCCGGATCGTGTCGGATCTCGCCGACGGCCTGTCGAACTGGATGGACGAGAAGGGCTACGCAACGCTCGACGACATTCGCGGCCGCGCGGTGCCGAACGTGACCGACTGGAAATACCTGAACCTGAAGTACGACATCAAGGCGCGCATCGACCAGGATCGCTGCATCCAGTGCGGGCTGTGCCATATCGCGTGCGAGGACACGTCGCATCAGGCGATCACGGCGACGAAGGACGGCGTGCGGCACTTCGAAGTGATCGATTCGGAATGCGTCGGGTGCAATCTTTGCATGCATGTGTGTCCGGTCGAGCAATGCATCACGATGGAGCGTGTCGATTCGGGCGACTACGCGAACTGGACCACGCATCCGAACAATCCGGCGAGCGCGGAGGCTGGTGCGAGTGGCCCGGCGGCGGCGCCCGAGAAGCACGCGAAGGCGGCCTGACCGAGGTCCGGCGGCGCGGCATGGACTGCGCCGCCGCTTTTCGTTTCCCCGGGCCGGCGTCGCACGATGCCGGCGCTGACGTTTTCGTGGAGTGTGTTCGATGAATCACGCAGCGAATCCCGCCGATCCCGACAGCGCCGCGGCGCACGGCGGCAGCCTGTACAACGACGACCTCGCGCCGACGACGCCGGCGCAGCGCACGTGGAAGTGGTACCACTTCGCGGCGCTGTGGGTCGGGATGGTGATGAACATCGCGTCGTACATGCTCGCGGCCGGCTTGATCCAGGAAGGCATGTCGCCGTGGCAGGCGGTGATGACGGTGCTGCTCGGCAACCTGATCGTGCTCGTGCCGATGCTGTTGATCGGCCATGCAGGCGCGAAGCACGGGATTCCGTATGCGGTGCTCGTGCGCGCGTCGTTCGGTACGCAGGGCGCGAAGCTGCCCGCGCTGCTGCGCGCGATCGTCGCCTGCGGCTGGTACGGCATCCAGACCTGGCTCGGCGGCAGCGCGATCTACACGCTGCTGAACATCCTGACCGGCAACGCGCTGCACGGCGCGGCGCTGCCTGTCGTTGGCATCTCGTTCGGGCAACTCGCGTGCTTCCTCGTGTTCTGGGCGCTGCAGCTGTATTTCATCTGGCACGGCACCGATTCGATCCGCTGGCTCGAAAGCTGGTCTGCGCCGATCAAGGTCGTGATGTGCGTGGCGCTCGTGTGGTGGGCGACGTCGCAGGCGGGCGGTGTCGGCTCGATGCTGTCGGCGCCGTCGCAGTTCGCGGCGGGCGGCAAGAAGGCCGGACTCTTCTGGGCGACCTTCTGGCCGGGCCTGACCGCGATGGTCGGCTTCTGGGCGACGCTCGCGCTGAACATTCCCGATTTCACGCGCTTCGCGCATTCGCAGCGCGACCAGATGATCGGGCAGTCGATCGGGCTGCCGCTGCCGATGGCGCTGCTGTCGGTGGTGTCGGTCGTCGTGACGTCGGCGACCGTCGTGATCTACGGCAACGCGATCTGGGATCCGATCGACCTGACGAGCCGGATGACCGGCATCGGCGTGGGCATCGCGCTCGTGATCCTCACGCTCGACACGATGTGCTGCAACCTCGCGGCGAACCTGGTCGGTCCCGCATACGATTTTTCGAGCCTGTGGCCGAAGGCGATCTCGTACCGCGCGGGCGGGATGATCACCGCGACGATCGCGATCGTGATGATGCCGTGGAAGATCCTCGCGACGACGGACGGCTACATCTTCACCTGGCTCGTCGGTTATTCGGCGCTGCTCGGGCCGGTCGCGGGCATCCTGATGGTCGACTATTTCCTGATTCGCGGCACGCAGCTCGACACACGCGCACTGTTCGACGAGCGCGGCGACTTCAGCTATGCGCGCGGCTGGAACCCGGCCGCGCTGGTCGCGCTCGCGGTCGGCGTGCTGCCGAACCTGCCGGGCTTCCTGCATACGGCGTTTCCGGCGTCGTTCCCGAACGTGCCGGCGTTCTTCAACACGCTTTACACGTACGCGTGGTTCGTCGGCCTCGTGCTGGCGTCGGGCGTGTACGGCACCTGGATGAAGTGGCGCGCCGGACAGCGCGCGCAGATCGCGAGCGCATGACGCACGCGCGGGCCGGATGCGGCTCGCGCGCGGCATGCGGCACCGACAGTCAACGAGGAGGCAACGAAATGGCAATCCTGATTCGTGGCGGCACCGTGGTCGATGCGGACCGCTCCTATCGCGCGGACGTGCTCTGCGCGGACCCGCAGGACGGCGGCACGATCCTGCAGATTGCGGAGCAGATCGACGCGCCGGCCGGCGCAACCGTGGTCGACGCGCACGACCAGTACGTGATGCCGGGCGGTATCGACCCGCACACGCACATGGAACTGCCGTTCATGGGTACCACCGCGAGCGACGATTTCTACTCGGGCACCGCGGCCGGGCTGTCGGGCGGCACGACGAGCATCATCGACTTCGTGATTCCGAGCCCGAAGCAGCCGCTGATGGATGCGTTCCGCGAATGGCGCGGCTGGGCCGAGAAGGCGGCTTCCGATTACGGTTTCCACGTGGCCGTGACGTGGTGGGACGACAGCGTGCACCGCGACATGGGCACGCTCGTGCGCGAGCATGGCGTGTCGAGCTTCAAGCACTTCATGGCGTACAAGAACGCGATCATGGCCGACGACGAGGTGCTCGTGAACAGCTTCACGCGTTCGCTCGAACTCGGCGCGCTGCCGACCGTGCACGCGGAAAACGGTGAGCTCGTGTTCCAGCTGCAAAAGGCGCTGCTCGCGCGCGGGATCACGGGGCCGGAGGCGCATCCGCTGTCGCGGCCGCCGGAGGTGGAAGGCGAGGCCGCGAACCGCGCGATCCGGATCGCGCAGGTACTCGGCGTGCCCGTGTATATCGTGCACGTGTCGGCGAAGGACGCGGTGGACGTGATCACCCGTGCGCGCAGCGAAGGGCTGCGTGTGTTCGGCGAAGTGCTGCCGGGCCACCTCGTGATCGACGAGGCCGTCTATCGCGATCCGGACTGGACGCGCGCGGCGGCCCACGTGATGAGCCCGCCGTTCCGCTCGGCCGAGCATCGCGAGGCGCTGTGGCGCGGGCTGCAGTCGGGCCAGCTGCATACGACCGCGACCGATCACTGCGTATTCTGCGCGTCGCAGAAGGCGATGGGCCGCGAGGATTTCACGAAGATCCCGAACGGCTGCGGCGGTGTCGAGGATCGCATGTCGGTGCTGTGGCACCACGGCGTGAATCACGGCCGCATCACGCCGAACGAGTTCGTGCGGATCACGTCGACCAATGCCGCACAGATCTTCAACCTGTATCCGCGCAAGGGCGCCGTGCAGGTTGGCGCCGATGCCGACCTCGTCGTGTGGGACCCGGCCGCGACGAAGACGATCTCGGTGAAGACCCATCACCAGCAGGTCGACTTCAACGTGTTCGAGGGGATGACGGTGCAGGGCGTCGCGACGCACACGCTCACGCGCGGCGCACTCGCATGGGCCGACGGCGAATTGCGCGCGGTGCGCGGCGCGGGCCGCTACCTCAAGCGCCCGCCGGGCGCGGGCTACTACGAGGCCGCGCGGATCGCGAACCGGCTGCGCGAGCCGCATCCGGTCGAACGCGCCGGTTGAACGACGCAGGTCATGCGGGGCGTGTCCGTTCGAACGGCGCGCCCCGCGCGCGTTTTCGCAGGGTAGATAGAACAACTGATCAAGTCGTCGAGGCACGAAAAAAGAAACGATCGATGCCATTGGCCGCGGCGATTTTGGCGACGTTGCCGGCGCGCATATCGAGCGAGTAACATCCACCAACCCGATCGCACGGGTCGCGGGCACGGGCCGCCCGCCGGACAGTTCAAATAGTGAGAAAGGAGCACAAGGTGGATATTCTGCGCAGTCTCCTCGGCATGCTGTTTCTGTTGCTGGTCGCGTATCTGCTGTCGAACAACCGTCGTGCGGTCAGCGCGCGGACCATGATCGCCGCGCTGCTCACGCAGTTCGCGATCGGTGCGCTCGTGCTGTTCGTGCCGTCGGGCCGCGCGGCGCTGGCCGGGGCCGCGAACGGCGTCAATCGCGTGCTCGACATGGGCAATCACGGCATCGCGTTCGTGTTCGGCGGGCTGGTCGACGCGCGCATGTTCCAGTTGTTCGGCGACGGCGGGTTCGTGTTCGGCCTGCGCGTGCTGCCGATGATCATCTTCGTCACCGCGCTGATCTCGGTGCTGTACTACATCGGCGTGATGAAGTGGATCGTCGCGATCCTCGGCGCGGGGTTGGCGAAGGTGCTCGGCGTGAGTCGCATCGAGGCATGCTCGGCCGTCGCGACGATCTTCCTCGGGCAGAGCGAGATGCCCGCGCTCGTGAAGCCGTTCGTGCGCAACATGACGAGCGCCGAGATCTTCACGGTGATGGCGAGCGGGATGGCGTCGGTCGCGGGCTCGGTGCTGGTCGGCTATGCCGGCCTCGGCGTGAAGATGGAGTACCTGCTCGCCGCGTCGTTCATGGCGGTGCCGGGCGGGCTGCTGTTCGGCAAGCTGCTGTTTCCGACCGTCGAGCCGAGCCGCGTGGTGGTCGATGGCCTCGATTTCGACGACAAGCGCGCCGCCAACGTGATCGAGGCGGCCGCCTCCGGTGCATCGGTCGGCCTGCGCATCGCGATCAACGTCGGCGCGATGCTGATCGCGTTCGTCGGGCTCATCGCGCTGATGAACCTGATCGTCGGCGGCGCGGCCGCGTTCGCGGGCTTTCCGCAGGTAACGCTGGTCGGTATCATCGGCCATCTGTTCGCGCCGCTCGCATGGATCATCGGCGTGCCGTGGCACGATGCGACGCTGGCCGGCAACTTCATCGGCGAGAAACTGATCTTCAACGAATTCGTCGCGTACGGCGACCTGTCGCCGTACCTGAAGGGTGGCGCGCACGCGGCGGCGGCCGGCCTGCAGGTGCTCGACCCGAAGACGCTCGCGATCGTATCGTTCGCGCTGTGCGGCTTCGCGAACTTCTCGTCGATCGCGATTCTCGCGGGCGGCTTCAGCGCGGTCGCGCCCGAACGCCGTTCGGACGTCGCGCGGCTCGGCTTGCGCGCGCTGACGGCCGCGACGCTGTCGAACCTGATGAGCGCGGCGATTGCCGGCCTGTTTTTCTCGCTGCATTGAACCGTACAGTCGACTCCGATCGAAGCGAGGCAACGATGTTTCTACCGCAGGAATTCATTCGCAGGAAGCGTGACGGGCAGCCGCTCGATCGCGACGACATGGCCGCGTTCGTGCGCGGCGTGACCGACGGCAGCGTGACCGAGGGCCAGGTGGCCGCGTTCGCGATGGCCGTGTATTTCAACGACCTGAGCACCGACGAGCGCGTCGCGCTGACGCTCGCGCAGCGCGATTCGGGCGACGTGCTCGACTGGCGCGCACTCGATCTCGGCGGGCCGGTGATCGACAAGCATTCGACGGGCGGCGTCGGCGACGTCGTGTCGCTGATGCTCGGGCCGATGGTGGCCGCGTGCGGCGGCTACGTGCCGATGATCTCGGGGCGCGGGCTCGGCCATACCGGCGGCACGCTCGACAAGTTGAGCGCGATCCCCGGTTACGACGTGATGCCCGATACGGATGCGTTTCGCCGCACGGTGCGCGAGGTCGGCGTCGCGATCATCGGGCAGACCGCGCGGCTCGCGCCGGCCGACAAGCGCATCTATGCGATCCGCGACGTGACGGCGACCGTCGAATCGGTCGCGATGATCACCGCGTCGATCTTGTCGAAGAAGCTCGCGGCGGGGCTCGACGGGCTCGTGATGGACGTCAAGGTCGGCTCCGGCGCGTTCATGCCGACCGCGGAGAAATCGGCGGAACTGGCGCGCAGCATCGTCGACGTCGGCAATGGCGCCGGCATGAAGACGACCGCGATCCTCACCGACATGAACCAGTCGCTCGCGCCGTGCGCGGGCAATGCGCTCGAGGTGGCGTGCGCGATCGACTACCTGACGGGCAAGTCGCGTCCCGCCCGTTTGCACGACGTGACGATGGCGCTGTCGGCGGAGCTGCTCGTCACCGGCGGGCTGGCGCGCGATGCCGCCCATGCGCGCGAGAAGCTGCAGCAGGCGCTCGATTCGGGCGCGGCCGCCGAGCGTTTCGCGCGCATGGTCGCCGCGCTCGGCGGCCCGGCCGACCTGCTCGACGCGCCCGCGCGGCATCTGGCGCGGGCGGCGGTGATCGTGCCGGTTCCGGCTCCCGTGAGCGGCGTGGTGCAGCGGGTCGACTGCCGCGCGCTCGGGCTCGCGGTGGTCGCGCTCGGCGGCGGCCGCACGCGCGCGGAGGATGCGATCGACGTCAGCGTCGGCTTGTCGGCGCTCGCGGAGATCGGGCAGCGCATCGAGGCCGGCGAGCCGCTGGGTTTCGTGCACGCCCGCGACGAAGCGGCCGCGGCCCACGCGGTGGATGCGATCCGCCGCGGCTACGTGCTCGGCGAGACCGGCGAAGCGCCGCCGACCCTTTACCAGCGCGTCGACTGACCGCGCTCCCGGAGGCTTCACCACGATGGAACGAGACGAACTGATCGAACAGGCGAAGGCGGCGCGCGAACGCGCGTATGCGCCGTATTCGCGCTTCAAGGTCGGCGCGGCGCTGCTGGCGCGCGACGGGACGGTCTTCCACGGCTGCAACGTCGAGAACGCGTCGTACGGCCTGTGCAATTGCGCGGAACGCACGGCGCTGTTCGCGGCGATCGCCGCCGGCTATCGGCCCGGGGATTTCGCGCGGCTCGCGGTGGTGGGCGACACGGACGGACCGATCGCGCCGTGCGGCGCATGTCGTCAGGTGATCATCGAGATCGGCAAGCCCGACATCGAAGTGATCCTCACGAACCTGAAAGGGGCCGTCGAGATCACGACGGCCCGCGCATTGCTGCCGGGCGCGTTCACGCTGTAGCGGCGCGCGCCGCGGCGCGCCGCGCGTTACGCGCTGTCGCGCACGTCGCGAATCGGGATCACGGTGCGCGCGCCGCACTGGCGCAGCAGGTCGCGCAGCTCGTTGATGACCGGAAACACCTCGTGGTTCCAGTCGGCGCCTTGGGCGTCGTGCGCTTCCTGTTCGCGTTCGACGATCCAGCGATCCTCGCGGAAGATCCGCTCGGTGAACCACACGAGCAGCGGCCATGCGAGATCGAGTGCGAACGGGATGCCGGGCTTGTGGATCGACAGCAGCCCGAACGTGCGGTTGGTGCGCTGCTCGGCATCGAGCGGCACGTAGACGATCCACAGGTCCATCACGAGCGTGCCTTCGCTCGAGCGAATCTGCAGCGTCTGGTACGGGTAGCCGGTGCGCACCGTCATCACGCTCTTGTCGGACTGGTCGGCCGGCTTCTTGCTCGCGCCGAACACGAGCGCCTCGCCGACCGGCTGCTTGCCTTCCATCCGCGCGAACGTGTAGTCGACCTCGACCCAGTCGTCGCCGCGGCGGCGGCCCACCGAGCGAGCGCGCATCTGCCCCATCTGCTTGCGATGCAGGAACTGATGGTTCATGTCCATCAGGTTCTCGTGCATGAACGAATAGTGGCACTTGACCTCGCGACCGAAGCGGCGCGTCTTGTACGCGGGGTTGTCCGCCGATTCGAGCGCGGGGAACGGCCGTGTTTCGGCGAGCGTGGCGTCGCCTGGAAACACGAAGATCAGCCCGTGCGCCTCGCGGCACGGATACGCGCGCACGCCGTTGGGCAAGCGCTCGCGGCCGAGGTAGGGCACGTCGACGCAACGGCCGCTGTCGCACGCGTAGGTCCAGCCGTGATAGCAGCAGCGCAGCGTTTCGCCGCTCACGACGCCCGCGTGCAGTGGCACCTGGCGGTGCGCGCAACGATCTTCGAGCGCATACACGGCGCCCGATTCGGTGCGCACGAGCACGATCGGATCGCCGGCGAAGCGCACGCCGAGCGTCTTGCCGCGCTTGAGCTCGCGCGACCACGCGAGCGGATACCAGTGATCCGGATGAATGGGCACGCGGCGCAGGTCGCGCACGACCGCGCCGGTGGACGGTTCTTCGAGGGTGTTGCTGTCAGGCAAAGGCACTGCGCGCATGCGTGACGCCTCCTGGCTGGGCGGGTGGTCCGGGTGCCGCATCATGCGGCGGGGATCAGGAGAAGTCTACGCGAAGTTGCCGACCCCGGCGGATGCGATGCGGGTTTGCCCCGGCATCGCGTTCGTCGATTCGTTGACGTGGCGCAAAGAGGCCGCCGCCGATGGGTGGCGGCCGTGGCGCGGCTGGGCGGCGGGCGGTATGTCGCCATGCGGCGAGCGGACGCTCGCCAGCGGCTCACGAGCGCGCTTCGCGCCACAGCACCGGGTCGGTACGGTACAGCGCCGGGAAGTACTGCTTCAGCCCGGCGACCTTCGGCAGGTCGTTGAACGCGATGTACGGCGCATCGGGATGCAGCTCGAGGTAGTTCTGATGATAGGCCTCGGCCGGATAGAAGCCCTTGTAGGCTTCGACACGCGTAACGACGGGCGCCGGAAACACATGCGCGCTGCCGAGCTGGGCGATGTACGCGGTCGCGACCGCGCGCTGCTGCGCGGTGGTCGGGAAGATCGCGGAGCGGTACTGCGAGCCCTCGTCGGGGCCTTGCCGGTTCAGTTGGGTCGGGTCGTGCGCGACCGAGAAGAACACCTGCAGCAGCCGGCCGTACGTGATCTGCGTCGGGTCGTAGACGATCCGCACCGATTCCGCATGCCCCGTCAGCCCCGAGCCGACGAGCGCGTAGTGCGCGGTTTCGGACGCGCCACCCGCATAGCCGGCGGTGACCTGCTTCACGCCCTTCACGTGTTCGAACACGCCCTGTACGCCCCAGAAGCAGCCGCCGGCGAGCACGGCCGTTTCGTCGTGCGACGCGCCAGGCGTTTCGTCGAGTGTTGCTGCGGGCACGGTGCGCATCGGCTCGGCGGAATTGACGATGCGCTGGTAGCCGAATACGGCCGCCGCCGCGACGGCGATGGCGCCGATGCGGCGCAGCATGACCGCGCGCCGTCGGGCGGCGGCATCGCGGGTCGGGATCGGGATCATGTTTTGCTCCTTCGGAATGCGTTGAAAAGGACGGTGCTCGGATGGCGGCGGTGCGCGCGATCAGCCGAACGTGAAGGCGTACGCATCGACGCCCGGATCGAGGAACTCGATCGCGAACGTGCGATCGGCGATCGCGCCGGGTTGGCGGACGAGCTGGTACAGGCGCTGGCCGGTGACGGTGCCGTAGCCTTGCGCGTCGACGTCGGCGCCATGCGCGGCGCCGGGCGCCGTGCCGTCGAGCGTCACGCGAAAGCGCACGGGCCGGCCGTTCGCGCCCGGGCCGAGCACGAGATGCAGATCGCGTGCATGGAAGCGGTAGACGATCCGGCCATCCGGCGCGGCGAGTGCCGCGCGTTCGGCGCCGACGCTCCACGTGCCGGCGAGGCCCCAGCCGTTGAGATCCGGCTGGGCCGGCGCGTCGTAGCGGTGCGCCGCATCGCGCACGACGCCGCCCGGCGACGCGAAGCTTTCCGCACGGGCATAGCCGACGTAGGTCTCGGGCGAACGGGCGTCCGCGCTGTCGGCCGCCGCGAGCGCACCTTTCGCAGGGGCGCCGGCGAGCCCGAGCGGCACGTTCAGCGCGTCCGGATGACCGGCTTCGGCGAGCAGCGACTGGATTGCGCGTTCGGACTGCACATATTCGCCTTCGCCGAAGTGGTGATGGCGGACCCGTCCCTGTGCGTCGATGAAGTAGTGCGCGGGCCAGTATTCGTTGTTGAACGCGCGCCAGATCGAATAGCCGTTGTCGATCGCGACCGGGTAGTCGATGCCGAGATCGTGCACGGCTTTCTTCACGTTGCCGATGTCGCGCTCGAACGCGAACTCCGGCGCGTGCACGCCGATCACGACGAGCCCGTACGGCGCGTACTTGCGTGCCCAGGCGGTCGTGTACGGCAGCGTGCGCAGGCAGTTGATGCACGAATACGTCCAGAAATCGACCAGCACGACCTTGCCGCGCAGCCCGGCCGCCGTCAGCGGCGGCGAGTTCAGCCACTGCACCGCGCCGTCGAGCGACGGCAGCGTGCCTTCGACGGGCAGCGCGGACGGGGTCGCGCCGACCGCACGCATCATCGCGCTGCCGGCCATCGCACCTTCGCCGGCCTGCGCGCCATCCGCGGCGGCAGCCATCATCGCGCCGCCCGCCGCGTTGTCGGTGGCACCGGGTGCGGCCGTTGCCGCCGGCGCGCCGTTCGAGCGCCCGCCGAGGCGGTCGACGAGCTTCGTTTCGAGCCCGCCCGTGGTGACGGTCGACAGTTGCGCGAGGGCGCCCGTGTCGAGGCCGAGCGCGATCGCGCCGACGCCGGCCAGCAGCGCCGCGCCGATCCCGCGCCGGATCCATTCGCCGGCGCCGAGCGAGCGCTTCATCGCGGCGAACACCTTGCCGCCGATCACGAGCGCGACGCCGAGCGAGGTCGCCGCGCCGGCCGCATACGCGACGAGCAGCAGCGTCGTGCCGACGCTCGCGCCGCGCAGCGCGGCGCCGGTCAGCACGAGGCCGAGGATCGGGCCCGCGCAGGGCGCCCACAGCAGGCCCGTCGCGACGCCGAGCAGCAGCGACGACGCCGGGCCGGCCGCACGGCCGTCGCGTTGCGCGAACCCGGTGAGCCGGTTGCCGGCGGCCACGAGCGGACGCGTCAGGTGTTCCGCGAAGCGTGGCATCAGCAGCGTCAGGCCGAATACCGCGAGCAGCACGATCGCGATCCAGCGGCCGGCCTGATTGGCCTGCGCGACCCAGCCGCCGCCGACGGCGGCGAGCGTCGCGACGACGGCGAACGTGAGCGCCATGCCGGCGAGCAGCGGCAGGCCGGTGCGCACGAACGGCTGGTCGGCGCGCGCGAATACGAACGGCAGCACGGGCAGGATGCACGGGCTCAGGATCGTGAGCACGCCGCCGAGATAGGCAAGGACGATGAGCAGCATGATGCGTTCTCCAGTCGGTCGGGAGCGGGGCCGGATCAGGCGGCGGCCGGGTGGAAGGCGAGCGCCAGGCCGTTCATGCAGTAGCGCAGGCCGGTCGGCGCCGGGCCGTCGTCGAACACGTGGCCGAGATGGCCGCCGCAGCGGCGGCAGTGCACTTCGGTGCGGACCATTCCGAACGACGCGTCGGTATCGGTGCCGACCGCGTGATCGAGCGGTTTCCAGAAGCTCGGCCAGCCCGTATGGCTGTCGAATTTGGTGGCCGACGAGAACAGCGCGAGGTCGCAGCCGGCGCACGCGAACGTGCCGTGCCGGTGCTCGTCGTTCAGCGGGCTGGTGAACGGCCGTTCGGTGCCGGCTTCGCGCAGGACCGTGTATTGGGCGGGCGTGAGCCGACGATGCCATTCGGCGTCGCTGAGGGTGATTTCGAACGGGGCGGCCTTCGATGACGCCGGCCGGCGGCGCGGCGAACGCGCGGCCGACCAGTGCGCGGCGGCCGGCGGACGACAGCGCCGCGAGCGCGGCGAGGCCGGTGGCGCCGGCGAACAGCAGATGTCTGCGGGTGGGCATGATGGGCTCCTGGAAGCAGGTCCTGAAAACATGCGCCCATCGTAGGCAGCGGCCGGTGTCGAAGTCCTCACGGAAAGTTAAATGAATCGTGATGTTTGGCCGGGGTACGGCCAGGTTCGCTGAAATCCCACTGGGCCCGCTCCGGCACGGCTGCCGGTGAGCCGCTGTTGACCGATCCCGACGGCTCGCTGCCGGCGGTGCAAAAACTCAACTGCGCGGCTGCTCGCTCTTGATAAAGGCAATCAGGGCACGCAGCGCCTGGGAAACATGGCGATGGCCGGGATAGTAAAGACATAGCCCCGGAAAAGGGGCGCACCAGTCGTCAAGAACGCGTTCGAGGCGTCCGTCACGCAAGGGCTCGATGACGAGGTGGTCGGGGACGAAAGCGATGCCGATGCCGTCCATGGCGGCGTCGACCATCAGCGGTTGGTCCGTCAAGGTAAGCGAACCCGAGACATCGATGGTCTCGCTGACACCGCGCCGCTCGAATTCCCACTGGTAGATCGAACCGCTCTCGAAGCGAAAGCGAATACAGTCGTGTCGATAAAGATCGTGCGGCGTAGCGGGGCGTCCATGTGCAGCGAAATACGCGGGCGACGCGACTGCTGCGAAACGAACGTTGCCCATGAGCGGAATGGCCACCATGTCCTGCGGCACGGCCTCGGCCAGCCGAATGCCCGCGTCGAATCCCGCTGCAACGATGTCAGTGAGGCGGCCGTCGCTCACGATGTCGAGATGCACTTCCGGATACGACTTCAGGAAGCGCGCCAGGACGGGGCGCAGGATGAGGCGAATGGCGCCTTCGCTTGCGTTGATGCGCACGGTTCCGCTGGGAGCCGAGCGTAGATCGTCGACTTCGCGCATCGCTTCGTCGATGATCGAAACCGCCGGCCGGAGTTTGGCTGCCAGACGCTCGCCGGCCTCGGTGAGCGAGGTGCTGCGAGTCGTTCGATTCAGGAGCCGGACGCCCAGACGCCGCTCGAGCGCTTTCACCGAATGACTGACCGCCGACGGCGTGATCTCGAGTTCGGTCGCTGCGCCGCGAAAGCTTCGTCGTGCCGCAACCGCCAGGAACACGGTGAAAGAGAAAAAATCGACGTTCCTTGATTGGTGAGTAACTCTCATCATGTCATCAAGCATTGGTGATCTTGTTTTGATACTAGGGGCTCCCTACACTGGGTGCAACTACTTCAGTCAAGGAGCGCCAGATGTCTCGAAAGATATTGATCACGGGTGCCAGTTCAGGCTTTGGTCGGGGTGCGGCAATCGAACTTGCGCGCCTCGGCCATCAGGTCGTCGCGACGGCCGAGACGTGGCCGCAGGTTCGCGGCCTGCGTGCGGATGCAGCCGAGGCCGGTGTGGTGCTGGAAGTGATCAAGCTGAATCTGCTCGACGCGATCGACATCGCTCACGCGGGCTCGTTCGATCCCGACGTCCTGGTGCTGAACGCCGGCGTCATGGAAGGCGGATCGATCGTCGACATCCCGATGCAACGCGTTCGGGAGTCCTTCGAAATCAACGTTTTCGGCCATCTTCAACTGGTGCAGGCGATCGTGCCGAAGATGGTGGGGCGCAGGTCCGGAAAAGTCGTATGGACCTCGTCGATGGGGGGCATTCTGGTTGTCCCGTTTGTCGGTGCCTACTGCGCGACCAAGCATGCGATCGAGGCCATCGCCGGGTCGATGAAAGCGGAACTCGAACCCTTTGGCGTCAAGGTCGCGACCGTGAATCCGGGCGTTTTCGGCACCGGATTCAACGACACCGGCGCCGAGAGCTACGTGCAGTGGTACGACGCCGATTCCGCCGTTGTGCCGATGCCGGATTTCGGCGACAGCCTGATGAACCAGGCCGACCCCAAGGAGATGATCGACGCCATGGTCGAGATCATTCCGGCCGATACGCATTTGTATCGAACCATGCGCCCGTTTGCGACGATTGACGCGGCGAAGCAGTGGCAAGAGACGGAGTGGACGCAAAATGCCTGAGCTCACGCTGGAGCGGGCGGACCGTATTGTGGCCCAGGGGCGTGCTGCGGCGCGGGACGCGGGACTCGATGCCGTGTTTGCCATTCTCGATACGGGTGCGCATTTGGTCGCTTTCTCGCGGATGGACGGGGCATGGCTTGCGTCGAATGAACTGGCAATAGCAAAGGCCCGGACGTCGGTGATGTTCCGGATGCCGAGCGAAGCGCTCGACGTGCCGCTGCAGGTAGGCCAGCCGTATCCACGCTTCGATCACATCCATGCAGGCGGGCTGTTGCTGATGGGAGGGGGCGTGCCTCTTTTCAATGGCGATGGCCAGCTGATCGGCGCACTCGGCGTGTCCGGCGGTACGCCAGAGCAAGATGCGGTACTTGCTCGGGCTGCGATCGCATGACAGCGGCTCGGGTTTGCTCGCGCGACGTATCGCGGGGGCGGCCGGTTGCCGGACCGCGTGCCGCTCGGGTCGAGCGGCACGTGTTGACCGGAACCGCATTCGGGCGCGGCCATGCATGCCTGTCGGCCGCCTGAGCAGCGCGTCATCCGGCCTCGTCCGATAGGGCGACGGGCGCTTCATACTGACCGCCGCGCTCGGCCGTCGACCCGTGACGCCGGTGGGAAGCGATGTCGGCCCCGAGCGCATGGAGAATCGATCGACCCTTCTTCGTCAGATACGCGCGCCGGCGGCCAGGCGCGCCATGTTCGAGCATGACGAGTTGCCGTTCGAGCAATGCATCGAGTTCGGCGCGATTCATGTCGAGCTGATCCGGCGCCTGGCACACCAGCATCAGCGTCGCGAATTCGTGCGGGCTCAGCATGGCTGCCTCCCGTCGCGCATGGAGCCGCCGCCCGCAGGCATGACGCGGAACAACGAAATAGGGTGCAGCATGCGTCCAAACCCGGCGACTCGACGGCGCGGCAGCTTCGGTCGGCCGATCGCAGCGGGTTGGGGCGCGCCGCGCAACGCGAATGGCTTGCGCTCGGCACGTACGCGAGCGCCGATTGGCGCGAAGCGACTCGTGCCGTTGCGCGCTTTCCGCAGGCCGGTCGGCAGACCCGTGACGACGCGGGCGGCGCGTCGTGGTCGGCGGCCGACCTCCGGCAGCCGATCGAAGATAAAGAAAGGATGGTTCATGATTCGCTCCCGGTTGGACCCCGCATGGAGGACGAACCGGACCACGCGCTCCAGTTCGTCGATCCGCGAGAGACCTCGCTGACAAACAAATCGAAACACGCAGCGCGTAAGCCGCGGCTGCTTGAGCGATACCCAAAATAGGATGGGAAGCGCGGATTTCAAGCGCCGTCGCGCGACGATTTGCGTGGCCCGCAGCAGTGACCGTCGAGGCCGTGTTGCCGCTCGTCACGGAGAGCCTCTCGACACAACCGCCGGTCGTGCGAACGCCGATTTCGCGATGAAACATTTTGTTACATATTGGGCGTTCGTCACCCTCTTGAAGCGTGCCTGCCCGCCACTATTTCGCTTTTCGCCAATCGATGGCACGCCGGCGCAGCGCAGCCCTTGCGCGTGCATGCGCCGACGGATTCCCTTTTTCAGGTGATCTCATCGCTCAGGAGATGAAAATGCAGATTCGTCCCCTCTACGACCGGGTTATCGTCAAGCGAATCGAACAGCAGCGGACGACGGCCTCCGGCATCGTGATTCCCGATTCGGCCGCCGAACGGCCCGAGCAGGGTGAAGTGATTGCAGTCGGCAGCGGCCGGCTGCTCCAGGACGGCTCGCAGCGCCCGCTGCAGCTCCAGGTCGGCGACCAGGTTCTCTTCGGCAAATATGCAGGCCAGACCGTGAAGGTGAACGGCGAGGAACTGCTCGTGATGCGCGAAGAGGACGTCATGGGCGTGCTCGAACCCGAATCGCCGGCCGCCAGGAAAGCGGCCTGAATGCCGATTCGACCGCGTCGCACGGGTGTGTACCCGCTGCGCGCGGCATCCCGTTCAACGACTGTATCCGGAGCAAGAAAATGACTGCAAAAGACGTGAAATTTCGCGATGGCGCGCGCCAGCAGATCGTCAAGGGCGTGAACGTGCTGGCCGACGCGGTGAAGGTGACGCTCGGCCCGAAAGGCCGCAACGTCGTGATCGAGCGCGGCTTCGGCGCGCCGGTGATCACGAAGGACGGCGTGTCGGTCGCGAAGGAAATCGAGCTGAAGGACCGCTTCGAGAACATGGGCGCGCAGATCGTCAAGCAGGTCGCGTCGAAGACGGCCGACGTGGCCGGCGACGGGACCACCACCGCCACCGTGCTCGCGCAGGCGATCGTGCAGGAAGGCATGAAGCACGTCGCGGCCGGCATGAACCCGATGGATCTGAAGCGCGGCATCGACAAGGCCGTCGGCGCGGTGCTCGACGAGCTGCGCAAGCTGTCCCGACCGATTTCGACCCACAAGGAAATCGCGCAGGTCGGCGCGATTTCCGCGAACTCGGACGAGGCGATCGGCAAGATCATCGCCGACGCGATGGAGAAGGTCGGCAAGGACGGCGTGATCACCGTCGAGGACGGCAAGTCGCTCGAGAACGAACTCGACGTGGTCGAAGGCATGCAGTTCGATCGCGGTTACGTGAGCCCGTATTTCATCAACGATCCGGCGAAGCAGGCGGCCTATCTCGACGACGCGCTGATTCTGCTGCACGACAAGAAGATTTCCAGTGTCCGCGACCTGCTGCCGATTCTCGAAGCGGCGTCCAAGGCCGGCAAGCCGCTGCTGATCGTGGCCGAGGACGTCGAGGCCGAAGCGCTCGCGACGCTCGTCGTGAATTCGATGCGCGGCATCCTGAAGGTCGCCGCCGTCAAGGCGCCGGGCTTCGGCGACCGACGCAAGGCCATGCTGGAGGATCTCGCGATCCTGACCGGCGCGACCGTCATCTCGGAGGAAACCGGCAAGCAGCTCGACAAGGCCACGCTGGAGGATCTTGGCAGTGCGAAGCGTGTCGAGGTGCGCAAGGACGACACGATCATCATCGACGGCGCGGGCGATGCGGCGCGCATCGACGCGCGCGTGAAGTCGATTCGCGTGCAGATCGACGAAGCGACGAGCGACTACGATCGCGAGAAGCTGCAGGAGCGTGTCGCGAAGCTCGCGGGCGGCGTGGCGGTGATCAAGGTCGGCGCGGTTACCGAAGTCGAAATGAAGGAGAAGAAGGACCGGGTCGACGATGCGCTGCATGCGACGCGTGCAGCGGTCGAGGAGGGCATCGTGCCGGGCGGCGGCGTCGCGCTGCTGCGTGCGCGCGCGGCGCTGTCCGACATCCGGGGCGCGAATGCGGACCAGGATGCCGGCATCCGGATCGTGCTGCGTGCGCTGGAAGCGCCGCTGCGCGTCATCGCGGCCAACGCCGGCGACGAACCGTCGGTCGTGATCTCGAAGGTGCTCGAAGGCAAAGGGAACTTCGGCTACAACGCGGCGACCGGCGAGTACGGCGATCTGGTGGACGCAGGCGTGGTCGACCCGACCAAGGTCACGCGTACCGCGCTGCAGAACGCCGCGTCGATCGCGAGCCTGGTGCTGACGACCGATGCGACCGTCGCCCAGGCGCCGAAAGAGGAGAGCGCCGAGTCGGCTCCCGCGCCCGAACTCGGCTACTGACCGGCGTCGCAGGCCTGCCTGCGATCGTCGAACAGCCGCTGGCCGGAGCGGCTTTGGTCGGCGCGCGCGACAGTGGGGACGCGCCGCGCCGCTTTTTCATGTTTGCGAGACCGACCATGAAGCTCGAACTTTCGATCGATTCCAGGCCGCTGCACGTCGAACTCGACGACGTCATCGCCGGCCTGCTCGCGGCGCGGCTCGGCCTGCCGCCCGACGGCGACCATCGCGGCGCGATCGGCCGCTACCTCGGTGACGCGGCGGGGCCGTGGACGCTGGATGACGACCATATGCGCAAGCGTGTGATGCGCCGCCTGATTCTCGACATCGCCGATCCGACGCTGGTCATTCAGTACCTGATGGCCGACCAGACCGACCAGGCCGGGCCGGGCGAAGCGGGCGCCTGATGCGGGTCGAACGCGCGCGCACGGTCGGCGATGCATCAGGCATGCGGCTCCTGCCGTCTGGACGGTGCGTCGGCATCCAAGTCACACGCTGATAGACGAGAACCCTCCCGCCCAACGGCACTTGTTTCCATTTCGTTATCCATATTAAATCTAAGAGACGCCCGCGATCACGCTCGGGCGCCCGTCATCGAGCTTTCGTTCAGGCGCCGTCTGGCTTGTCCGGCTTGCCTGGCTTGCGCCCCTGCAGGGCCGGCGGGCCCGCGCCGAGTTCGGCGCCCGTCACCGGGTCGCTGTTCGGATCGGATGCGAGTCGCTGCGCCAGCGCTTCGATGGCATCCGCTTGCTGCGCGTCGAGCGTGCCTTCCGGAATCCCGGTGCCGCCATCGACCGCCGGTTCGGCGGGGCGGATTTCGAGTTCGCCGCCGTGGTTCCAGGGGCCGACCAGCGGCGCCGCGTCCGGCTGCATCCGGAAGTACACGTGATCGTACGGCGTCTTCGGCGGCAGCTTGCCGGGCGGGAAGTTCGCGGTGATCGCATACAGCGCCTTCTCGAACGACATCTGGTGCGACACCTCGCGCGTCATCAGGAAGCCGAGCGCGTCGCGGATATCCGGATCGTCGGACACGTTGATGAGCCGCTCGTAGATGATCTTCGCGCGCGCTTCGGCCGCGATGTTCGAGCGCAGGTCGGCGGTCGGTTCGCCGATCGTGTCGATGTACGCGGCCGACCACGGCACGCCGCCCGAATTGGTCAATGGCGCGCCCGCGCCGTACAACACCTGTGTCACGTGGCTGTCGTTGCCCGCGCCGTGCAGCTTGCGATACAGCTCGGCCTGTTCGTCGACCGCTTCGGCGAGTTCGCCCTTGGCGCCGCGGTTGAGCATCGCGGCCATCGAGCCGATCACCTCCAGGTGGCTGAGTTCCTCGGTCGCGATGTCGAGCAGCATGTCCTTGCGGCCGGGGTCTTCTTCAGTGATCGCCTGCGTGAAATAGCGCATCGCGGCGGCGAGTTCGCCCTGCGGGCCGCCGAACTGCTCGAGCAGCAGGTTGGCGAGGCCGGGATTTGGCGCGCCCACGCGCACCGTGTACTGAAGCCGTGTGTTGTGGATGAACATGGCATCTCCGTGGAAAGGGTTGCGCGACATTCGCCGTGTCGAAACAGCACGAATCGATCCCGTGCGGATGACGAAGGCGCGACCGGTTCGCAACGAGTCGCTTCTCGCGTACGGAGCGGACTGCCGCCGATGCAAGGACGCGGCACACGGGAGGGGCGGCGTCGGCTGCAGTACGAGCGTGCATCGCGTGCTGCCGGATTTTCAAGCGGTTGCATTTGTCGGCACGATGGCCGGGCAGATGATCAGGTGGGGCTTCATGGGGTGCCGGAGTCTGGCCTGGGCGCACGGGCTCGTCACGATGACGCCCGCGTTCGTCGTCGTCGTGCTGAAGATCGTGTGGCCGGCGGGCCTGCCTAGCGCCGGCCGGCGTGCTGGTTCATCGCGCCTTCAGCATTTCGTCGGCGAGCCGATAGGCGCTGACCGCGCGCTTCGATTCGTAGTCGGCGATCGTCGACACGTTGCGCCCGGCGTCGCGCGACAGCAATCCTTGCAACGCGGCGGCGGCGAAGAAATCGCGCAGGTCCGGCGTTGCGGATTTCGGCTCGGGCGGAGCGGTTTCGACGAGCGGCCCCGCTTTCCAGAAAACGGGCGACGGCGTGGCTGCCTTGGAGACGGCGGCGGTTTGCTTGATGCTCACATCCTGGGAAAACGGCGTCATTTCTTCCCCTTCGATTCGGTATCTGTTGGCGAAGCAGCGTAACGTCCCCGATTGCATGAGCGAGCATCGTTTCGTTTTGTTTTTGAGCGGTACTAATCGCTTGATCGACGCGAATATTCGCTGTTAATACGGTATTCGTCAAAGAAAATAAATTGGTTTCGACGGCCCGAAGCGGGAGCACGATTCGTTCCCGCTGGCAGTCGAGGAAACCCGTCGCGTTTCGCAAGCCGAGGTGGATGGTATGTCGGCACGAATGACGTTCCGGTGACACCCCGACGTGCGGCCGCGGCGGTCTTTGCGGGGTATCTCGACGCCCCCGCGCGCACATGCCCCGGGCCCTTTACCACACGAGGATTGCAAGCCTTCAGTCAGGCGCGCTCGCGCGCTTGCCGGCGCCCTACACTGCGTACGGAAGCACAGGGGGCAGTATCGCGGGCGGGATCGTGGGACGACCGGACGAGCGCGACGACCCGCTATCGCTCGGCGTCCGGTACACGATGTCCCACCACACCCTCAGGAGAAGTCAATGGCACGGCAAGCGCCTACGCACAAGGAGCGGCCTCCATCGCTCGCGACGTTGAAGAGCCATCTGTCGTTTCCGGTAGTGGGCATTGGCGCGTCGGCGGGCGGTACGACGGCGTTGCAGACCTTTTCTAGAGTGCGCCGACGAACATGGACATGGCGTTCGTCGTCGTCCATCTCGCGCCGAAGCAGGTCAGTCATATGGACGCTGTCCTGCAGCGCACGACGGGCATGCCGGTGCATCAGGTGACGTCCACGGTATCGATCGAAAAAAACCACATCTACGTGATCGCACGGGGCATGCAGCTCGAGATGTCGGACGGTTGCCTTCGTTGCCACAGTCGGGACCAGTCGACGATGCTCCGTTCACGATCGATCACTTCTTTCGGACGCTGGCGGACATCACGCTCGCGCAGACACCGGACGACGCCGAGCATGCGGAGATGCCTCGGCACGCGATTGCCATGGCGCGCATCGATATCGTGCTGCCGGCGGCCGACGTGCCGCAGCGGTTGCTCGATCTCTGGTCGGGTGCGCGCCGCATCGAACAGCAAAGCTTCGAATTCACGCCGCCGCTTCTATCCGGGCACGAACACGCCCATCGCCGCGATTGCCATCGCGAGCGTCGCGATCCATCCTCCCCATGCAAGCGCGCCTCTGACGGCAAACTCGCCCATGACCCGCTTGCTTCTCGCCATCAGCATCATCACGACCATGATCGGAACGGCGCTCACGCCGTTGATGACGGCGCTCCAGTAAAGCGCGCGGATCGGGTCGAAATGCATGAACGTGAATGCGATTCCGCCGACGATCGCCAATACGATCACCGCATAGAATTCCGGCGCGACGCCCAACTGCAGCGCGAGACTGTTGCGCCAGCGGAATGTGCCCGCCGCCGCATAGGCCGCCGACCCTGCGAGCACCGGTAGCGCGAGCAGGCCGGTGCCGACGATGCCGAGCGCAAACAGCACGTATGCGAAATGACCGGCAAGCGGCTCGAGCGCCCGCGCGGCATCCGCCGACGTCTTGACGTCGATGTGATGCGCGTTGAGCGTGGCCGCCGCCGTCAGCACGATGAAGAAGGCAATCACGTTCGAGACGCCCATGCCGAACCACGTGTCGAAGCTGATCCGGCGCAACTGGGCGGGCGCCTGGTGCGGCATGCGCCGCAGCGGCCGCGCGTCCGGCACGGCGCGCAATTCTTCGACTTCCTGGGACGCCTGCCAGAAAAACAGATACGGGCTGATGGTCGTGCCGAGCACGGCGACGAGCGTGGTCAGATACGCGGCGCTCAACTGCGCGTGGGGCTGCACGATCGCGCGACCGACCTCCGCCCAGCTGACCGGCACGATGAGGGCGACCGCGACATAGGCGAGCAGCGTCAGCGCCGTCCATTTGAGCAATCGCGAATAGCGGTCGTACGGGACGAAAACCTGCAGCGCGACCGACACGCCGCCGAGGCACACGATGTAGAGCTGCTGCGGGCCGGGCAGCAACAAATTGACGGCCGCGCCCATGGCCGACAGGTCGGCCGCGATGTTGATCACGTTGGCCGTGATCAGCAGCACGACCGTCCCGTACAGCAGCCATGGCGGGTAGTGCTTGCGCATGTTGGACGCGAGACCCTTGCCCGTCACGCGGCCGATTCGCGCGCTGACCAGCTGGATGGCCGTCATCAGCGGGTACGTGAGCAACAGCGACCACAGCAGTTCGAAGCCGAATTGGGCGCCCGCCTGCGAGTACGTGCCGATGCCGGAAGGATCGTCGTCGGCGGCGCCGGTGATCAGGCCGGGGCCGAGACGCCGGACCCAGGTGACCCCGTTGGGCGCCGGTTCCGTCGGCTCGGGCTGGAGAAAATCGTTGTCGTTCATGATGGCGGGCCTCCCGGGAGTGCAGCATGCGCAATCGCCGTGCCCGCTCGACGGGTGTCGCGCGCCCCGGGGCCACGCGGGTATTACGGCCCGCCCGGTTTCGCCACGTCGCCCGCGTCGACGTTGATCGCGTGTTCCTTCGACACCAGCCGGGTTCCGGCCATGCTTGCGCCGCCGATGCGCAACTTCAGGCGCGCCGGTTCGCTGGCAACGAGTCCCGACACATAGTCGAGGCCATGCAGCCCCACGCGATCATGGAACGGAATGAACCAGGAGGAGCAGAAGTCCGACGTGGGGACCGGGCAGCGGGCGTGGATGTCGAGCCGGCGGGCAGAGAACGGATAGTCGTCGAGATCGGTTGCGCCCACATCGAATCGCTCGAGGATGGTGACCGGCGCGACCGCGTACCGGAGGTAGACGTGGTCGGCCCACGGCGTCTTGTCGAGCGACGCGAGGTCTTCCGTGGTGTACGCAACGATCGTGAGGCCGTTTCGGTCGCGGTGCTGGATTTCATATCGGCTGACATTCACCGACTTGCAGCCGGCACATGCGATTGCCGCACCCAGCACGAAACCGATCAAGCGCATCCGCTCCTGCATGTCGTCCTCCCGGCGCCCTTCGGCCTCGGTTTGCCTGCAATACGACGGCGCGCGACGTGCGTTACGTCGGGTTGGCCGCACCGTCGGCGGGCGAGACCGTCGCGTGCATCGCCTGTTCGAGAAGGGCATGCGCGGCCTGCCACGCGCGTGCGGCAGCCGCGGAATCGTTGAATGCCCGCGCGTCGACCGTGGCGCCGTCCAGCAGCATCATGAAGACGGTCGCCAGCCGGTTCGCGGTTTCGGGCGGCACGAGGGCTTCGATCAGTTCTGCGATCCATTCGACCATTTTGCGGCGATAGCGGATCGCGACATCCGAGATCGGCGCGTAAGCGGTGCCGAATTCGGCCAGCGCACGCTCGAACAGGCAGCCGGCAAATTCCGGTGTGCGGAACCATGCTTCATACCAGTCGAAGATGGTCTTGACGCGCTCGACCGGATCGACGACGTGCTGCAACTGCGCGTCGATGCTGCCGACGATCAGGTCGTAGCGTTGGACCAGCACTTCGCGGATGAGCTCGTCCTTGCTCGCAAAATGCCGGTACAGCGTCATTCGGGCGACACCGGAATCGTCGATGATCCAGTCCACGCCCACTGGGTGGAATCCGTGCCTCGAGAACAGTTCGGTCGCTTTGTCTACCACCAGCTGGCGTTTGTTGGCTCGCACGAACGGCTTCCTCCTCGATATTTCAGCAGCATAGACCGATTATTCTAGCATCAGCGACTCGTCGAGATTGGCCTCCCGGGCCTGTTTGATGGCACCTCCGCGTCGGTAAACCGCGTTCGGCGAACCGGTTATCAAGTCATCTTGACTATTAGATAGACCGATATGTATCATTTGAACGCAGTAAGCAATGATCGATATTGCGTGGATTGAAGAGACGGAACGGTGGCTAGTGTCCCCATTTTCCGTCGTCTGCGGCAGCAGACGCTGCACAATGTTTCAAGCCGACAAGAGAACCTGAGAGAGCCTTGGCATGCGGGCCCGCGGACGATCTTCGCCGCGCAGCGCCTCGCATCAGCCGGGGGCATGCTCGCGGGCGAGTGCGCGAAGCAATACGGCGCCAATGAAACGTGAGGAAAATACCCATGTATCGCCGTTTACTCGCACCGGGGCTGCTGTTGCTGTTGGCCGCGTGCGCGCAAGACCCGTCGGTCACCGCCAGCACGGTACGGATCTGCGACGACACAGGGTGTTCCGATCGCCCTAAAGATCAGGTCTCCTATCAAAAAAGGGACGATGCGGAAGACCGGGACGATCCGCGCATCGCCGCGCTCAAGCAAATC
>NZ_BCPO01000227.1:0-10742 GCF_016586105.1 Burkholderia sp. E168m15 | reverse complement strand
GCGAAAACCCAGCCGAAGGCCGCCTACGACCTCGGCCTGCGCTCATTTTCTGATTCTTGATTCGTGATGGCCGGTGCGTGCGGCGTGATTCGCGCGTACGGGCTGCGTTCGTTCCGTTCGTCCAGAAGGTGATCCCGATGAAAGCCGTTGCACTGATCGCATTGACCTGCCTCGCGCTGACCGCTTGCGGCGGCGGTGACGACAATTCCTCGCCCGCGGCGTCCCGCGGATCGGGCACGAGCAACAACGGCGGCAGCGGTGGAAGCGGCGGAACGCCGACCACGGGCACATCGGGCGGCAATCCGGGCTCGCCGACCGCGTCGAACGTCGAGTGCGATCCGGTTTACCAGCAGGGCGATACCGTGCAGTTGCACATGTATACGCAAGCGACGTCGCAGAGCCCGTCGGTCGACAACGGCGTGTACACGCGGACTTACGCGCCGGCCACGTTCGACGGCGTGGCGCTCACGCAGGAGGCTGAAACCACGACAGGCTCGCCGATCCAGACCAATCACTACTACCTCGTCGGTAACGGCGTACGCACGTACTACGGCAGCGAGGTTTACAGCGGCGGCACGCTCGCGTTGCGGGACGTGAACTCGCCGCCCTATGTCGAGACGATCGGGCTCGCGGGAAGCGAGACGGTGAACTACGTGGATACGCCCGTCGTTCCGTCAGGCGGCGCGCAAACGGCTGTCTCGATCCAGCGGACCTACGTCGCGCGCGAAACGGTCAGCCTCAGGAACGGCAAGGTCTTTGCGAACGCCTGCCACTATCAGACCACGGAGACCGCCGCCAACCCGGCGGTGACGACCAAGACGAGCGCTGACGACTGGCTCGCGCCGGGCGTCGGCCTGGTCAAGTCGGTCGCCAACGTCGGCGGCACGCAGATCATCACGCGCGAACTGGAAGCGGCGACGGTGGGCGGCAAGTCGTACTAGCGGTCGACGCGAGACGCGCGCCGCGGATGGAGACGTTGCGCCATCCCGTCGCGCCGTTCGCCCGACAACACGACGCGGTGGCGGACATCGATATCCCACTCGATCAGGACTGCGAATACACCGTACCCCGGCCCTTCAGATGGAACGCAGGAACGCGGCAGACACGCCCAACCGAAGATCCGACGAGAGATTGCGCGACCGTGCGATTTCCTTCGTGAGCTGCATGACCGTGCGGCACGCCAGCGTCAGTTCGCCGTGAGGCGACATGGCGAGCGCAATGAAGCGCGGCACGGACGGATCGACCACCATCGACGCCTGCAACCGGCATTCCCGTTCCAGATTGGCGATCGCGTAAGGGCCCAGCAACGCATGGATGCCACCGTCGGCGACGATGTGCCCCTGCAGGCTCAGTGAATCCGCTTCCGCCGCGAAATTGAGCGACACCTGATGTTCGCCCGCGATTTGTTCGAGCCGTTCGCGCCAGCTATTGGGGCGGCAGAAAGAGACCAGCGGAATGCCATCGAGCCTGGAAAACGCGATCGTCGGCTGACTGGTCAAAGGGTCGCCTTCCGCCCCCACGAGGTAAGTCGCGGCCTCGACCAGGTATTCGTCGCCGTTTCTCGGCGTCGGACTGTTTCGAAACAGGATGGCGAGATCGACGCTGCCGTTCTCGAGCCAGGTTTCCAGCAACGCCCCTTGACCCTCGCGCACCTGCAACTGCACCAGCGGATAGCGCTCTCGAAGGCGATGGTAAAGGGTGCTGACAAGCGGATGGGCAGTGGAGGGCAGGATTCCGAGCCTGACCACGCCGATCGGCTCGCCCGCCGCGCTGCGGATGTCGTTGGACAACTGCTCCGTGCTGGCCAGCCACGTCCTCACGCGCGGCGCGATACGCGTGCCCAGCTCGGTCAATACCACGCCGCGCCCTGTCCGTTGAAACAGACGGCCGCCGCAATACTGTTCGAGCTCGACGATCTGCCGGCTGATGTGAGGCTGACTGGTTCCGTAAGCAATGGCCGTCTTGCTCAGGCTCCCGAGTTCCGCCGCGTCGATGAATAGCTTCCAAGCCGCATAGTCCATCGCGAAGCCTCTCCCGAGATATGTCAAATCAGTATAGCTGAAATGCGCAATCTGGCCGTTCTCGCATGGGTCCCGCATCCCTACACTGCAACGCATGCACCGTTGTTCCGGCGCGATGCGCAACGGGCGGCGGGCTCTCCTCCGGCAAAGAGGAGCGGAAAAGCTCACATTTGGAGACGTCATGAAGGCAATCGATCTGCGCGGTTTGGTCCCGGCACCCGTTACCCCTTTCACCCGCGAGGGCGCGGTGGACCATGCCGCCATTCAACGGCTGGGCGCATGGCTCGGCGGCATCGAAGGCGTCAAAGGTCTGACGGTGCTCGGACACGCAGGCGAAGGCACGTTCCTCTCGCAGAAAGAACAGGCTCAAGTCATCGAAAGCTTCGTGAAGTCCGTCGACAGCAAGATTCCGGTCATCGCCGGTATCACGCTCGAAGGCACGGAAGTGGCGGTGGAAGAGGCGAAGCGCGCGGTGGAGGCCGGCGCGTCGGCCGGTCTGGTGTATCCGTCGCACGGCTGGCTGCGCTTCGGTTATCAGAAAGGCGCGCCGCAGGATCGCTACCGCGCGATCCACGAGGGCAGCGGCCTGCCGCTCATCCTGTTCCAGTACCCGGACGCCACCAAGGCGACCTACAACCTCGACACGCAACTGGAAATCGCCGCGCAACCGGGCGTCTTCGCGATGAAAAACGGCGTACGCAACATGCGTCGCTGGGACGTCGAGATTCCGATCATCCGACGCGAGCGTCCGGAACTGCAAATCCTGACGTGCCACGACGAATATCTGCTTCACACGATGTTCGACGTCGACGGCGCGCTCGTCGGCTACGGCGGCCTGGCTCCCGAGCCGCTCATCGAACTGATCAAGGTAGGCAAGGCGAAAGACTACCCGGCCGCCCGCGCGATTCACGATCGCCTGCTGCCGGTGACGCGCAACGTGTATCACCGCGGGTCGCACATGGAAGGCACCGTCGCGCTCAAGCATGGCCTGGTGGCCCGCGGCATCCTCGAGCACGCCACCGTGCGCTCGCCGTTGCTGCCGCTCGCGCAAGGCGCGGACGTTGAAATCGCGGACGCGCTTCGTTCGGCCGGCCTCGTCGACTGACTCCCGCGCGGTACGTCCATAGCCGGATGCCGACGGCGCGGCGCCGCCCGCTGTGCCGTCGGTATCGAGCAGTCGGGGCGGCGCGAAACCTCGTTGCGCGCGCCGCTGCCGACAGGCTCGGCAAACGATAAAAAACGCGCCGACGTCGCGGCAAACGATAAAAAAACGCGACCAGTGCTGCAAAACAAGAAGCAAGCCGAAGGTCCATAAAATGCAGCTTTTCAGGAGACAGCATGAACACCCCTTCGACCGCCTGCGGCGTCGACCTTGGTCGATCCGCGAGCGAAACGCGTCCCACGAGCGAGCAACTGCGGGCGGCGAACCTGTTGTTCCGCATCGAAAACGTGCCGTTCTGCAAGTGGCACACCCAGGCACGGATCGTCATGGGCAGCGCGACCCTCTTCGATGCATTCGACGCACTTTCGCTGGCTTTCGTGCTGCCCGTACTGGTGGGGCTGTGGCATCTTTCTGCCGGTCAGATCGGCGTGCTGATCGCTGCGGGCTATCTGGGCCAGGTCGTCGGCGCGTTGGTCTTCGGCTGGCTGGCCGAGCGCCTGGGGCGGGTGCCGAGCGCCACCGTTGCGGTGGGCGTCATGTCGGCGATGAGCGTCGTATGCGCGTTCACCGGCAGCTTTCACATGCTGTTTCTGATGCGCGTCCTGCAAGGCATCGGCGTGGGCGGAGAAGTGCCCGTGGCCGCCACGTACATCAACGAGCTGTCCCAGGCGCACGGCCGCGGGCGTTTCTTCATCCTGTACGAACTCATTTTCCCGTTGGGCCTGCTCGCGGCCGCGCAGCTCGGTGCGTTCGTCGTTCCGCGCTTCGGCTGGGAAACTATGTTCCTGATCGGCGGGATTCCCGGCATGGTCGTCGCGATCCTGATCGCACGCCTTCCGGAATCGCCGCGCTGGCTCGTTGCACGCGGGCGTTTCGATAAGGCCGAACGCATCATCGAGCGGCTGGAAGCCAGCACGACGAAGCGCAACCTCGACATACAAGTCCAAAGGGCCGAGGTGGACGCGCGCGTGGCGAGCCTCCTGGTCGGACGACAGTCGAAGCGGAAGGGAACCTGGAAGGAACTCTTCTCGCCGTTCTATCGAGGCCGCACCGTCGTCGTGTGGCTGCTTTGGGCGAGCGCTTATTTCGTGGCCAATGGCATCAACAACTGGCTGCCCAGCCTCTACAGGACGGTCTACCATCTGCCGCTGCAGACGTCGCTTCAGATGGCATCCATCTCGAACGTCCTGAGTACGTGCGGGGTGCTCGCCTGTGCGCTGCTGATCGATCGGGTCGGGCGCCGCCGGTGGGCAATGGCCTGCTTCATCATCAGCGCAGCCCTGCTCGCCGTACTCGGCATTCATGGCGCCGGCAGCGCCTGGTCCGTGATGTTGCTCGGGTCGTCGGCGTACGCGGTGATGGCAACGACCACGGTCCTTCTGTACCTGTACACCCCTGAGATCTACCCCACCCGGATGCGCGCCATCGGCACCGGTCTCGCGACCTCCTGGCTGCGCGCGGCGTCTGCTGCCGCGCCGGCGATCGTCGGCGTCGTATTGACCGGGAAAGGCATCGCAGCGGTATTCGTCATGTTTGCCGCGGTCAGTGCGGTGGGCTTCTTCGTCGCCGCGCGAATGGTGGAGACGACCAATCGTTCGCTCGAGGAAATTTCACCGTAGTCACTCGCATGCCTGACGGCGCCTTCCCCTGAGAAGCCTCGCGGGAAGGCGTTTCCTCGCTCGTCACGCCAGCGACTTCGGCGACGTGCTCGAAACAAGGGCCGCCGTTCCCGCTATTCAATCAGTACTACAGATGGATGGTCACGGAAAAGGCCGCTCACAAAAATATGAATGGAGACAATCGAAATGAAAAAGACACGACAGATCGTGGTGCGCGTTGCCGCCCGGCGCGTTGTCGGTACGCTCGGCGTGACGGCGATATTCAGCGCCGGTCTGGTATTGAATTCCGTCGGGGCATACGCGGATAGCGGCTCCCAGGTCCAGCTTTATGGCCTCCTCGGCACCTACGTCGGCAGTATCAAACGCAGCGACACGCCGCAGGCCGCGGTACAGATGGGGAGCGGCGGGCTGACCACGTCGTTCTGGGGAATCCGCGGCAAGGAAGACCTTGGCGGCGGCGTCGGCGCCATTTTTGTCCTCGAGAGCTTCTTTCAACCCGCAAACGGCGCGCTCGGGCGCAGTACGGCGGACCCGTTCTGGTCACGCAATGCGTACGTGGGCTTTCAAGGCGACTTCGGGCAGGTGACCTTCGGGCGACAAAGAAACCCGGCCTATACGGCTGAATCCCTCGTCAATCCGTTCGGATCCTCGACCGTCTTCTCTCCGCTCGTCCTGCAGACGTTCGTGACCAACTATGGCGGGACGATCATCGGCGATACGGTGTGGAACAACACCGTCAAGTACACGACGCCCGACTTCAAGGGGTTCGCCGCCACCGTCATCTATGGTCTTGGCGGCGTGGCGGGTTCGCCGGGCGTCGGTAATCTCGGCGTTCACCTGAACTATCGAGGGCATGGCCTCACGGCCGTGCTGTCCGGCCAGCGCGTGCGGTATACCGCGGCAGGGCCGGTCGGCGCGCAGTATGCCTATCTGGCTGGCGCGGCATACGACTTCAAGCTCGTCACGCTCTATGGCGCATGGGCGATGACGAGCGATGCGAGTACGCCGACCGGCAGCCACACCTATGAGGCGGGTTTGTCGATCCCGTTGTCGCCCGCCGACTTCCTGCTTGCAGAGTGGGCGCGCACGAAGCGGTCCGGCGCTACCCGAGCGGCGAGCGGCCTGCGGAACACCGCGTCTGTCGGCTACAACCACCTGCTGTCGAAACGGACGGACATCTACGCGATTTACGCTTACGACAAGCTGAGCGCACACCCCATCGGCAACTCGTTTGCGGTGGGCATTCGCCACACGTTCTGATTCCCTCCCGTACCCTTCCACACCCCGCAGCGGTAAATCCTTCCCTGAACGGGAGGTCGCGTTTATGATCCGCCATGCAAGCGGTGGTCGCTGGAATCGTCTGGTTGGTCGCACAACCATTCCGTTCCTTCGGCGCCGCTTTCCTTTTGTGCTTAACCTTCACACGAATTCACGAAGATCCCATGCAACGCGTGGTCTCGTCGTCGCCGAATCGAAAGCGATCTGTAAACAACAATGCTGCCGACCAGTTATAACGCGTTGCTCGTTCTTCTTTCGCTGCTGATTGCCATATTGGCGTCCTACACCGTGCTGGACATGGCCGGGCGCATCAAGAGCGCTCAGGGGCATGCCGCACAGTGGTGGCTGGTCGGCGGGGCTTGCGTGATGGGCACGGGCATCTGGTCGATGCATTTCGTCGGCATGCTCGCTTTCGCGTTGCCGATTCCACTGGGATACGATCCGGCCATTACCTTGCTGTCGTTGCTGATCGCGATCGTCTGCTCCACGTGCGCGCTGTGGCTCGTCTGCCGGGACACGCTGAAGTGGCGCCGGCTGTGCGGCGGGGCCATGTTGATGGGGGCCGGCGTAGCGGGCATGCATTACACGGGCATGGCGTCGATGCGCATGTCGCCCGGCATCCAGTACGACCCGTTGCTCGTTTGCCTGTCGGTCGCAATTGCCGTGGTCGCATCGGGCGCCGTACTGTGGATCGTATTCATTCGGCGTGCCAACTCGTCGCGCGTGCGGCTGCTCAATCTGGGATCGGCCGTCCTGATGGGCGCCGCCATCGCCGGCATGCACTATACCGGGATGGCCGCCGCCCGATTCCCGCTCGGCAGCCTCTGCGGGGCAGCCGGCTCGCGCATGGACGCCGGCTGGCTTGCACTGGTCATCATCGTCGCCACGTTGGCCATACTCGCCATCGCGTTGATCGTCTCCATCCTCGACCTGCGTCTGGAGGCCCGCACGGCGGTACTGGCCACGTCACTGGCCGAAGCCAACCAGGAATTGACGTATCTGGCGCTGCACGACAACCTCACCAAGCTGCCCAATCGCGTGCTGCTCGAGGACCGGATCGATCAGGCGATCCAGGCCGCCGACCGCGAGCACGGAAGCTTCGCGCTGATGTTCATGGACCTCGATGGATTCAAGGCGGTCAACGATGCCTATGGTCATCACGTCGGCGATCTGTTGCTGGTCGACGTGGCGCGGCGCATCGGCGCGAACCTGCGTTCGCAGGACACGATTGCCCGCCTGGGGGGCGACGAATTCGTGCTGGCCGTGGCAGTGGACGAGCCCGCGGACGCGGCCGACGTGGCGGACAAGATATTGGCGGTGATCCGGAAACCGTTCCGCGTGTCCGAACACGAATTGCGCGTGTCGGCCAGTATCGGCATTGCGCTCTATCCCGGCAACGGCAGCGATTTTCGCGACCTGATGACCAACGCCGATGCAGCGATGTATCACGCCAAGGCACTCGGCCGGAACGCGTACTGCTTCTTCGAGGCATCGATGAACGCGAATGTCCGCGAGCACCTGAAAATCGTGCAGGAGCTCCGTCTGGCGCTGGAGCGGCGTGAGCTGGTCCTGCATTACCAGCCGAAGTTCGACGTCCCGCACGGACCGATCATCGGCGTCGAGGCGCTGTTGCGATGGATGCACCCGACACGCGGTCTCATTTCACCCGATCAGTTCATCTCGATTGCGGAAAAGACCGGCTTGATCGTGCCGATCGGCGAGTGGGTGCTGGACGAGGCCTGCCGGCAGATGCGCGTGTGGTGCGATGCCGGTCGAACCGACTGGACGATGGCCGTCAACCTGTCACCGCTGCAATTCGGTCACGCGAGTCTGATCCGGGTCGTGGAGGCCACATTGCAGCGGCACGCGCTGGAGCCGCACTGCCTGACGCTGGAGATCACGGAATCGACCGCGATGCGCGATGCGGACGCCAGCTTGAGAATCCTGCAGCAGCTTCACGACATGGGCGTGCGCATTTCCATCGACGACTTCGGAACGGGTTATTCAAGCTTGCTGTATCTGAAGCGCTTGCCGGCCAGCGAGCTCAAGATCGACCGGGGATTCATCCGCGATCTCGAACACGATACCGAAGATGCCGCGATCATTTCGGCGATCGTCGCGCTCGGCCGGGCACTCGACCTGAAGATCGTCGCGGAGGGCGTTGAAACGGCGGCCCAGCAGCAGTTCCTGACCCGCCTCGGTTGCAACTCGCTGCAGGGTTTTCTGCTCGGGCGCCCGATGCCGGCGGATCACTTCGTCGAAATGACCACGCAAGGCACGGCGATCAAGCCTGTTTGATTCCGGGTGGGAATGCGTCGGGGTCCAGAGTTAAACGAAATGTGATCACTCTCCGCCGCAAAATTTTGCACAATGACGGCAGCGCGGCTTTCCGTCGCGATTCGACCCGGGCCGCCCGCCCGCCGATCACCGTTACCGAGCCCCGCTCCGACGTGCCGCCGCCCACCGCCATGGACCAACCGAAACGCATCCTGATCGTCGAGGACGACGCCGACATCGCCGACGTGCTGAGCCTGCACCTGCGCGACGAGCGCTACGAGGTCGTGCACAGCGCGGACGGCGCCGAAGGGTTGCGCCTGCTCGAACAGGGCAACTGGGACGCGCTGATCCTCGACCTGATGCTGCCGGGCGTCGACGGCCTCGAAATCTGCCGGCGGGCGCGGGCGATGACGCGCTATACGCCGATCATCATCACGAGCGCGCGGTCGAGCGAGGTGCATCGCATCCTCGGCCTCGAACTCGGCGCCGACGACTACCTCGCGAAACCGTTCTCGGTGCTCGAACTTGTCGCGCGCGTGAAGGCGCTGCTGCGGCGCGTCGATGCGCTCGCACGCGATTCGCGGATCGACGCGGGCACGCTCGACGTCGCGGGGCTGGCGATCGATCCGATCGCACGCGAGGCGAGCGTCGACGGCGCACGCCTCGACCTGACGCCGCGCGAATTCGACCTGCTGTATTTCTTCGCGCGGCACCCAGGCAAGGTGTTCTCGCGGATGGACCTGCTGAACGCTGTGTGGGGCTATCAGCACGAAGGCTACGAACATACGGTCAACACCCACATCAACCGGCTGCGCGCGAAGATCGAGGCCGATCCGGCCGAGCCGGTGCGCATCCTCACCGTGTGGGGGCGCGGCTACAAGCTCGCCGCGCCGGGCCAGCGGGACGCGTGATGAAGCTCACGCTCACCCGGCGACTGTCGCTCGTGTTCTCGATCCTGCTGATCGCGTGCTCGGGCGCGTCGGCATGGCTGCAGATCCGTGCGAACGACATGCGCGAGAAGGAGGTCGTGCAGGCGCTGTCGCGCGACCTGGCCACGAACATCGCCAACAGCGCGCCGCTGATGGACGCGAACGGGCTGCGCCCCGACGCCGTGCGCACGCTGTTCGGTCAGTTGATGGGCGTGAACCCGAGCGTCGAGGTGTACCTGCTCGACAACGCGGGGCGCATCAAGGGCGACGATGCGCCGCCGGGCCACGTGAAGCGCGACCGCGTCGATCTCGCGCCCGTGCAGCGCTTCATCGCGGGCCAGCCGCTGCCGATCCTCGGCGACGATCCGCGCAGCCCGGACGCGCGCAAGGTGTTCAGCGCCGCACCGCTGCAGCGCGCGGGGCAGCCGCCGTCGGGCTACATCTACGTGGTGCTGCTCGGCGAGGCGCATGACCGGCTCGCCGCGCGCGTCGACGCCGGCAACGTGCTGCGCACGACGCTGTGGTCGATGGCGATCGTCGCGCTGCTCGGTCTGCTCGCGGGCCTCGTCGCATTCAGCTTCATCACGCGCCCGCTGCGCCGGCTGACGGCCGCGATGCGCGCCTTCGACGCGAACGGTGCGCCCGGCGCGCCGGGTACGCCCGACACGCAGCCGCCGCCGGTGCTGCGCTTGCCGCCGGGCCAGCGCGGCGACGATATCGCGGTGCTCGAATCCGCGTTCGCGCAGATGGCCGACCGGATCGGCGACCAGTGGCGCGCGCTGACGCGCCAGGACCAGCAGCGGCGCGAACTGATCACGAACATTTCCCATGACCTGCGTACGCCGCTCACGTCGCTGCACGGTTATCTGGAGACGCTGTCGCTGAAGGCCGACACGCTGGCCGAGCCCGAACGGCGGCGCTATCTGTCGATCGCGCTCGCGCAGAGCGCGAAGGTCGGGCGGCTCGCGCAGGCGCTGTTCGAGCTCGCGCGGCTCGAATCGGGCGGCGTGCAGGCCGAGCGCGAGCCGTTCTCGCTCGTCGATCTCGTGCAGGACGTGTTCCAGAAATTCGAGCTGGCCGCGCAATCGCGCGGCGTCGCGCTGCATGCGCGGATTCCGCCGCGCGTGCCGGTGGTGTCGGCCGATCTCGGGATGATCGAGCGCGTGCTGACCAACCTGCTCGACAACGCGCTGCGGCACACGCCTTCGCATGGCGAGGTCGAGATCGCGCTGGAGCCGCGGGGCGAGCGCGTGATCGTGACCGTGTCGGATACCGGCGAGGGGATTCCGGCGGCGCGACGCGAAGGGCTGTTCCAGCGGCCGCAGCGGCCGATGGGCGGCGGCACGGTGACGAGCGGCGGGCTCGGCCTGTTGATCGTGCATCGGATGCTCGCGCTCAACGGCAGCGGCATCCGGCTCGTCGACCGGCCCGGGCGCGGCGCGGTGTTCGAGTTTGC
>NZ_BCPO01000226.1:0-69367 GCF_016586105.1 Burkholderia sp. E168m15 | reverse complement strand
CGCGCTTGCGCCGCACGTCGCTCGGCGTCGTGCCGGTCCAGCGCTTGAACGCGTGGCGAAATCCCACTGCATCGCTGAAGCCGAGGGTCAGCGCGATGTCCTCGGTGCTGAGCGTGGTCGTGCTGAGGTAGTCGATCGCGAGCGCCTTGCGCACGCTCGTCAGCAGTTCGCTGTACGACGTGCCTTCGGCTTCGAGCTTGCGGCGCAGCGTGCGCGAGGTCATGCACAGGATCTCGGCGATCGCGTCGATGTCCGGGAATTGTCCCGGCGTGCGGGTGAGTTCCTCGTAGACGCGCCGCGTGATGCCCGACTGGCTGCGCAATTCGTCGAGCAACTGCGCGCAGTGCGACGACACCTGCGCGGCGGTGATCGGGTTCGCGAGCTGCGGCGCGCGCGTAAGCCACGCCGCCGGATAGCTGAGCACGTGATGCGGCTGGTCGAACGCGATCGGGCATTCGAGCGCGTCGGCTAGCAGCGCGCCGTGCGGCGGCCGCGGCTGCGCGAACTGCGCACGCGCGGGCACGCACCATCCGCCCATCACGTCCTTGATGATCGTCACGTGCAGCGCGAACTGCATGTCGATCAGGAAACGGTACAGCGGCGCGTCGAGATCGGGCAGCGCGACTTCGTGCCGGTCCGGGAACAGCCACGATGCGGTATCGCCCTGTTCGACCCAGCGGATCGGCAGCATGCCGTTCGCGAGCCGGTGATACTTGACGGCCGAATCGAACGCATGCGCGAGCGATTCGGAGCACAGCATCGCGTAGCCGTACATGCCGTAGCTCGACGCGTGCAGCCGGCGGCCGACGCGCACGCCGAGGTCGGTGCCGTCGTACCGGCCGACCGCATTGCGCGCGGCCGTCAGGAACTGCAGCGGCGACGTGAGCGCGAACGGGTCCGCGACGTCGGCCGGTGCGAGGCCGGTGCCGGCGAGCACCGTCGCCGGGTCGAGGCCGGCTTGCGCGGCCACGTCGACCAGCACGGCCAGCTTGGCCGGCGTGAAGCGCTGCTCGCGCAACGCGTGGGCGGAAGCGGCGTCCGGCAGCCGGGCGGGACGGGCGTCGGTCGGTTTCAAGAGCGCACTGCGCGGCATGGCGGGTCCTGCGTCCGAATCGATATCGTTGACGGCACGCAATTCTGCGCGGGAACGGTCCCATCCGCCACCGGGTTCACCCTGATACACGCCGGCGCCACGCGGCATCACCCGGCCTGGAAGACGCCTGCCTGCCGCGCGAACGGTTTCGCGAGGCGGTCCACGTGTTGACCTGCGCGAGTGGTCAGCCCCGATCGCCGGGCTGCGCGCGCAGGATCGCGTCGGCGAATTCGACGAAGCCGCTGCCGCCCGGGCCTTGCGTGATCCAGCGCGGCGGCGCGGGCAACTGCGGCAGATACTCGACCACGGTGCTCATGCCGGCCGTATGCGCGAAATAGCCGAACATCGGCGCGTCGTTCGTGGAGTCGCCCGAATAGGCGACGCAACCGGCCGCCGCACCGGCATCGACGCCGAACGTATCCGCCAGTACGCGCAGCGACATCGACAGCTTGTCGTACCCGCCGACCCAGCCGATCACCCACAGATTGTTGATGGTCGCGTCCGCGCCGGCCTCGATCAGCGCGTCGAGAATCCGCTGGTCGTGGTCGCCGCCGCTGCGGGCGTACGCGAGCGACGTCAGGCGGAAGTCCTGGTCGTCCGCGTGGCGGGCGGCGGGGACGGCCTTCCCGACATGCTGCGCGATGCGCCGGAGCGCGTCGCGCGCGTCGTCGAGTGCATCGTCCGCATGCCAGTAACGGCGTTCGGCGCCGTGTCCGTCCGCGCCGCGCCGGATGAAGAGCCCGCCGTTCTCCGCGATCACGCCGTCGACCGGCCACATCCGCGCCATCTGGTCGCACCAGCCGGCCGGCGCGGCGGTGACCGGAATCACGCGGATGCCGCGCGTCTGCAGCCGCTCGAGCGCCGCATAGGTCTGCGCGGCCAGACGACCGCGATGGGTCAGGGTCTCGTCCATGTCGGTCAGCAGGAATCGAACGGACGAGAAGGTGTCGGCGGGGGCCAGGGCGAGCGGCTGCATGGTCTGGGCGAATGAGGGACGGTCGTCGATTATGAGGAACGGCGGCACGCCGCGCCATGCCGCTTGCTGCTTTGCAATTCGCGCCCGGGAATATGCGCGTGGCGGCGTCCGACGGGGTTGCCCGGACACGCCGGCGTGCGCGTGTGTCCGTTTCGATCATGTTTTCGGCCGCCCGGATCATTTGCAAAGCGCGTCGCGCGGGCGATAGTCGCCGGTCAGGCGGCGGCCCGCGTCCTTCGGGCGTGCAGGCCGCCGTGCGAACGGTACGCAGGCTGGCGTGCCGTCCAAAGAGGAGTGAGACATGACGAAGAGACACTGGACCGGGTCGTATGGCTCGATCCCCGCCGAGATCGACGCCGATCGCCATCCTTCCGTCAGCGCGCTGCTGGACGACACGATGCGCCGCTTCGCCGATCGTCCGGCGTTCCATGCGTTCGGCCGCACGCTCACCTATGCCGACGTCGAACGCCTGTCGACCGCGCTGGCCGCGTATCTGCAGCAGGTGGTCGGCGTGCGCAAGGGCGATCGCGTGGCCGTGATGCTGCCCAACGTGCTCGCGTTCCCGGTCGTGTTCGTCGCCGTCGCGAAGATCGGCGCGATTCAGGTCAACGTGAATCCGCACTACACCGCGCGCGAGCTCGAGCATCAGCTCAACGACGCCGGGGTCGAGGTGGCGGTCGTCTGCGGCGGGTCGATGGGCACGTTCGCGGACGTGGTCGGCGGCACGCGCGTGCGCACCGTGCTGAGCGTGGGGCGCGAGGATCTCGGCGTCGTCGATGCGCCGGCCGGCACGTGCGATGCGCTGCCGCCCGGTTCGACCGCGCTCGCGCAGGCCATCGCCGCCGGCGCGTCGCTCGCGTGCGAGCCGGTCGCGCTGAGCGGCGCGGACCTGTTGCTGCTGCAATACACGGGCGGCACGACCGGCTTGTCGAAGGGCGCGGCGCTGTCGCATCGCAACCTCGTCGCGAACATCGCGCAGTTCGCGGCGATCGTGCCGGATGCGCGCCGGCCGGGCGAGGAAGTCGTCGTCACCGCGATCCCGCTGTATCACATCTTCGCGCTGACGGTGAACTTCCTGTCCTACTTCGCGATCGGCGCGCAGAACTGGCTCGTCGCGAACCCGCGCGACATGGACGGATTCATCGACGTGCTGAAGGCCGCGCGGCCGACGGTGTTCGTCGGCGTGAACACGCTGTACGCGGGGCTGGCGGGCCATCCGCGGCTGAAGGAGGTCGACTGGTCGCGGCTGAAGCTGTCGGCCGGCGGCGGCGCGGCGGTGATCGACGTGATCTCGTCGCGCTGGAAGGCAGTGACCGGCAACTTCATCCGCGAGGGCTACGGGCTGTCGGAAACGTCGCCGGTCGTGTCGTTCAACCCGCAGTCGATCGACCGTTTCACGGGCACCACGGGCCTGCCGCTGCCGTCGACCGACGTGAAGCTGCTCGACGACCAGGATCGCGAGGTGGCGATCGGCGAAGCGGGCGAGATCTGCGTGAAGGGGCCGCAGGTGATGAGCGGCTACTGGCAGAAACCGGACGCGAACGCGGCCGCGTTCACGGCGGACGGCTATTTCCGCACCGGCGACGTCGGCGTGTTCGACGCGGCCGGCTTCCTGCGGATCGTCGACCGCAAGAAGGACATGATCATCGTGTCCGGCTTCAACGTGTACCCGAACGAGGTGGAAGCGGTCGCGACCGCGCTGCCGGGCGTCGCGGAATGCGCGTGCATCGGCGTGCCGGACCCGCGCACGGGCGAGGCCGTCAAGCTGTTCGTGGTGCTTGCGCCGGACGCAGACGTGACGGAAGCGCAACTCGTCGCGCATTGCCGCGCGAGCCTGGCCGCGTACAAGGTGCCGAAGCTCGTGCGCTTCGTCGACCGGCTGCCGAAGTCGACGGTCGGCAAGATCCTGCGCCGGGAACTCAGCCGCACCGACTGATGAGAGCGGCGCGCCGCGCGGCCTCGGCTGCGCGGCTCGGTGCGCCGACGACCCCGAAGGTGGCGCGCGGGCCGCTCAAGTACAATGCGCTCGGTTCGATCGACGGGGACGCGATGACCGGCTCAGATTCACTTTCCGCCCGGCCCGGGCGTGCGCTGCCTTCGCCGAGCGCGACGGTGCCGATCTCGCTCGTCAACGGCTTTCTCGCGAGCGCGGGCGTGCAGCGCGACGTGGTCGAGCGCTACCTGCGCGGCGCCGGCATTCCGATCGAGCTGCTCGGCGAGCCGCACGCGCGTGTGACGGAGGAGCAGTTCTCGACGCTGTACCGCACGCTCGCGATCGATCTCGACGACGAGATGCCCGGCATCTTCTCGCGGCCGCTGCGCGGCGGCACGCTGAAGTACCTGTGCCTGAGCCTGCTCGATGCGCGCAACCTCGAAACGGCGCTGCATCGTTTCGGGCAATTCTTCCATATCCTGCTCGACGACTTCTTCGTCGAATCGAAGCGCGACGATCTCGTCGCGCAGGTGCTGCTGCGCCCGAACGACGCCATTGGGCCGATCGGCGCGCTCGGCCAGGAGCTGATGCTCAAGCTCGTGCACGGCGTGTGCTCCTGGCTGATCGGCCAGAAGATCCCGCTGCTGCAGATCGAGTTCGCGTGCCCGCGGCCGCGCCATGCGGTCGATCACCTGTACTTCTTCACCGGCGCCGTGCAGTTCGACTGCGCGCGCACGCTGATGCGCTTCAGCGCCGATTATCTCGACGCGCCGATCCGGCAGAGCAAGCGCAACCTGAGCAAGTTTCTCGCGCGTGCGCCCGGCGACTGGATCTTCGAATCGTTCAGCGAACAGCTCGTGTGCCACCGCGTGCGGCAGTACCTGTCGGCCGCGCTGCCGGATCTGCCCGTGATCGACCAGGCGGCCGAGCACCTGCATTGTTCGGTGCGCACGCTGAGCCGCCACCTGGCCGCCGAAGGGACGACGTTCCAGGTGCTGAAGGACGAGCTGCGGCGCGATATCGCGATCCAGCGGCTGACCGACACGCCGGACACGATCGCGGCGATCGGCGCCGATATCGGCTTCGACGATCCGAGCGCGTTTCATCGCGCGTTCCGGCACTGGACGGGGAGTACGCCAGGGACGTACCGGCGTCGGGCGTGACGCGGGCGCGGGGCGGTAAGTCGCAGCTTTCCGGATCGAATCCCATAAGCGGTTCCCTTGCGGTTTTCATGGCCCGGTTTTCAGCGGACACTCCCATAACAGGCGCCCCTTTGCCGCTCGAGCCGGGCAGGCGGGCGCGCGCTTGATCGCTTTTTTGGCGCGCTTTATCGCGATTTCCGATGCGGACAAATCGGGCGCTGATGCCCGCCAGACGGGCTTCTCCGCCGCATGCGGGGGGCGCCGCTGGTGCGTGACGTGGCCGATTTTGTCACCATGTGGGCCGGATATGACAATGAAAATCCGGCACCCCGGCGTTAGGATGGCCCATCACGTCGCCGGTTCTGGCCGGTTTTGCCGTACCGTACCCCCGGCGCCCTATTCACCGCCTGATTGGAACATCGACCATGAGCTATAACGCCCCCGTCAAGGACATGCTGTTCGTGCTGAAGGAACTCGCGGGCATCGACGCCGTTGCGCAGTTGCCGGGTTTCGAGGATGCCGGTTACGACACGGCGCAGGCCGTGCTCGACGAGTCCGCGAAATTCTGCGGCGAGGTGCTGGCGCCGCTGAACGTCGAAGGCGACCGCAACCCGAGCAGCTGGAAGGATGGCGTCGTGACCGCGACGCCGGGCTTCGGCGAAGCGTTCCGCCAGTTCGTCGAAGGCGGCTGGCAGGGGCTGCAGCATCCGGCCGAATACGATGGCCAGGGGTTGCCGAAGCTGATCGCGACGCCGTGCATCGAGATGCTGAACGCATCGAACCTGTCGTTCGCGCTGTGTCCGCTGCTCACCGACGGCGCGATCGAGGCGCTGCTGACGGCCGGCACCGACGAGCAGAAGCAGCGCTACGTGCCGAAGCTGATCTCCGGCGAATGGACCGGCACGATGAACCTGACCGAGCCGCAGGCCGGCTCCGACCTCGCGCTGGTGCGCTCGCGCGCGGAGCCGCAGGGCGACGGCACCTACAAGGTATTCGGCACCAAGATCTTCATCACGTGGGGCGAGCACGACATGGCGGACAACATCGTCCACCTGGTGCTGGCGCGCACGCCGAACGCGCCGGAAGGCGTGAAGGGCATCTCGCTGTTCATCGTGCCGAAGTTCATGGTCAACGACGACGGCTCGCTCGGTGCGCGCAACGACGTGCACTGCGTGTCGATCGAGCACAAGCTCGGGATCAAGGCGAGCCCGACGGCGGTGCTGCAATACGGCGACCACGGCGGCGCGATCGGCTATCTCGTGGGCGAGGAAAACCGCGGCCTCGAATACATGTTCATCATGATGAACGCGGCGCGCTTCGGGGTCGGGATGCAGGGGATCGGCGTGGCCGATCGCGCGTACCAGAAGGCGGCCGAATTCGCGAAGGAACGCGTGCAGAGCCGCCCGGTGGACGGCTCGGCCAAGCAGTCGGTGACGATCATCCATCACCCGGACGTGCGCCGGATGCTGGGCACGATGCGTGCGCTGACCGAAGGCGCGCGGGCGCTGGCCTATGTGGCCGCCGCGCACAGCGACATTGCCCACCGCCATCCTGACGAGGCGACGCGCGCGCGTCATCAGGCCATCTACGAATATCTGGTGCCGGTCGTGAAGGGCTGGAGCACGGAGATGGTGAACGATGTGGCGAGCCTCGGCGTGCAGGTGCACGGCGGGATGGGCTTCATCGAGGAAACCGGCGCCGCGCAGTACTACCGCGATGCACGGATTCTCGCGATCTACGAAGGCACGACCGCGATCCAGGCGAACGACCTCGTCGGCCGCAAGACGCTGCGCGACGGCGGCGCGGTTGCCAAGGCGCTGATCGCCGAGATCGGCGAGACCGTCGCGGCGCTCGGCAAGCTGGACGGCGCGGCGGCCGCATCGATGAAGGTGCAACTGGAGAAGGGCGCGCAGGCGCTGTCGTCGGCGGTGGACTACGTGCTGGCGAACGCGAAGCAGGACCCGAACGCGGTGTTCGCGGGCAGCGTGCCGTACCTGAAGCTCGCGGGCGTCGTGCTGTGCGGATGGCAAATGGCGCGCGCGCTGCTGGCCGCTCACGCGAACCGTGCGAGCGACGTTGCGTTCTTCGACGCGAAGATCGCGATCGCGCAATGCTATGCGGAGCACGTGCTGGTGCAGGCGGGCGCACTCGAAGCGTCGATCGTCGGCGCGAAGGGCAACGAGAGCGTGCTCGCGTTGACGGAAGACCAGTTCTGACCCACTGACGGTCGGGACGCAGCAGGAGACAGGATTTTGACCACACAGGACTTGCTCGCGCAATACGGCCCGCGCGAATCGATGGAATACGACGTCGTGATCGTCGGCGGCGGCCCCGCCGGGCTGTCGGCGGCGATCCGGCTCAAGCAGCTGGCCGCCGAGAAAGGCACCGAGATCGGCGTGTGCGTGCTCGAGAAGGGTTCCGAGATCGGCGCGCACATCCTGTCGGGCGCGGTGATGGACCCGCGCGCGATCACCGAGCTGTTTCCCGACTGGAAGGAGCGCGGCGCGCCGCTCGACGTCGAGGTGACGGAAGACCGCTTCCTGTTCCTGTCCGAGAAGAGCGCGGTGACCACGCCGAACTGGGCGCTGCCGGACAACTTCAAGAACCACGGCAATTACGTGATCTCGCTGGGCAACGTCACGCGCTGGCTTGGAGCACAGGCCGAGGCGCTGGGCGTCGAGATCTTCCCGGGCTTCCCCGCCGCGGAAATTCTTTACAACGACGACGGCTCGGTCAAAGGCGTCGCCACCGGCAACATGGGCGTGGGCAAGGACGGCGAGCCGACCGAGAACTTCCAGCTCGGCATGGAGCTGCACGCGAAGTACACGTTGTTCGCCGAAGGCTGCCGCGGCCACCTCGGCCGCCAGCTGATTTCGAAGTTCAAGCTCGACGCGAACGCCGATCCGCAGGCGTACGGGATCGGCATCAAGGAACTGTGGGAAATCGACCCGGCCAAGCACAAGCCGGGCCTCGTGATCCACACGGCCGGCTGGCCGCTGAAGTCCGATACGTACGGCGGCTCGTTCCTGTATCACATGGACAACAACCAGGTGGTGGTCGGCTTCGTGGTGGGCCTGGGCTACACGAACCCGTACCTGTCGCCGTTCGAGGAATTCCAGCGCTACAAGACGCATCCGTCGATCCGCGCATTCCTCGAAGGCGGCAAGCGCGTGTCGTACGGCGCGCGCGCGATCACGGCCGGCGGCCTGCTGTCGCTGCCGAAGACGGTGTTCCCGGGCGGCGCGCTGATCGGCGACGACGCGGGCTTCCTGAACGCGTCGCGGATCAAGGGCAGCCACGCGGCGATCAAGACCGGCATGCTGGCGGCCGATGCCGCATTCGACGCGGTGCAGGCCGGCCGCCAGTCGGACGAGCTCAATGCGTACCCGGACGCGTTCAAGCAATCGTGGCTGTACACGGAGCTGTACCGTGCGCGCAACTTCAAGCAGTGGATGGCCAAGGGCCTGTACCTGGGCACGCTGATGGTGGGGCTCGAGCAGAAGGTGATGGGCGGCAACGTGCCGTGGACGCTGCATCACCGGCACGCGGACCACGAGATGCTGAAGCCGGCGTCGCAGTGCGAGCCGATCGCGTATCCGAAGCCGGACGGCAAGCTGACGTTCGACCGGCTGTCGTCGGTGTTCATCTCGAACACGAACCACGAGGAGAACCAGCCGGCGCACCTGACGCTGAAGGACGCGAGCGTGCCGGTGAACGTGAACTTGCGCACGTACGCGGGGCCGGAGGCGCGCTTCTGCCCGGCGGCGGTGTACGAGTTCGTGAAGAACGACGACGGCGGCGAGCGCCTCGTGATCAACGCGCAGAACTGCGTGCACTGCAAGACCTGCGACATCAAGGACCCGACGCAGAACATCGTGTGGGTCACGCCCGAAGGCGGCGGCGGGCCGAATTACCCGAACATGTAACGCAACGCATCCCCGCGCCCGCGGGCGCGAACGAACCGGAGTGAGACGATGAGCAATGCAGCGAAGGAAGTCGTGGTGGTGAGCGGTGTCCGTACCGCAATCGGTGATTTCGGCGGCAGCCTGAAGGATTTCTCGCCGACCGACCTCGGCGCGAAGGTGGTCGCCGAAGTGCTGTCGCGCGCGAACGTGCCGGGCGACGCGGTCGGGCACGTCGTGTTCGGCCACGTCGTGAACACCGAGCCGAAGGACATGTATCTCGCACGCGTCGCGGCGATCAACGGCGGCGTCGCGCAGCACACGCCGGCGCTGACCGTGAACCGCCTGTGCGGCTCGGGCCTGCAGGCGATCGTATCGGCCGCGCAGACGATCATGCTCGGCGATGCCGACGTCGCGATCGGCGGCGGCTCGGAGAGCATGAGCCGCGCGCCGTACACCGTGCCGGCCGCGCGCTTCGGCCAGCGCATGGGCGACGCGAAGCTCGTCGACATGATGCTCGGCGCGCTGCACGACCCGTTCCAGACGATCCACATGGGCGTGACGGCCGAGAACGTCGCGAAGAAATACGACATCTCGCGTGACGCGCAGGATGCGCTGGCGCTCGAATCGCATCGTCGCGCGGCGCGTGCGATCGCGGAAGGGCGCTTCAAGGACCAGATCCTGCCGATCTCGATCCGCGCGAAGAAGGGCGAAGTGGCGTTCGATACCGACGAGCACGTGCGCCACGACGCGAGCGCGGACGATTTCACGAAGCTCAAGCCGGTGTTCGCGAAGGAGAACGGCACCGTGACGGCCGGCAACGCGTCGGGCATCAACGATGCCGCGGCCGCCGTGCTGATGATGAGCGCGGACGCCGCACGCGCGCAGGGCGTGAAGCCGCTCGCCCGCCTCGTCGCGTATGCGCACGCGGGCGTCGATCCGGCGTACATGGGTATCGGCCCGGTGCCGGCCACGCAGAAGGCGCTCGAACGCGCGGGCCTGAAGATCAGCGATCTCGACGTGATCGAAGCCAACGAGGCATTCGCGGCCCAGGCGTGCGCGGTCACGCAGGAGCTCGGCCTCGATCCGGCCAAGGTCAATCCGAACGGCTCGGGCATCTCGCTCGGTCACCCGATCGGTGCGACCGGCGCGCTGATCACGGTGAAGGCGCTGTACGAGCTGAAGCGCATCGGCGGGCGTTACGCGCTCGTGACGATGTGCATCGGCGGCGGCCAGGGGATTGCGGCGATCTTCGAGAACATCTGATAATCGACCGCTCAGCCTCCGAATACACAGGAATCGTCATGGCCATCGAAACCGTCGGCGTCGTGGGCGCCGGAACCATGGGTAACGGCATTGCGCAAACCGCCGCCGTTGCAGGACTGAACGTCGTGATGATCGACGTCAGCGACGCCGCGCTCGACAAGGGCCTCGCGACGCTCAAGGGCAGCCTCGAGCGGCTCGTGTCGAAGGACAAGCTCGACGCGGCCGCACGCGATGCGGCGCTCGCGCGCATCACGACGTCGACCGACTACGCGAAGCTCGCCGCCGTCGACATCGTGATCGAAGCCGCGACCGAGAACGTCGAGCTGAAGGGCCGCATCCTGAAGCAGATCGAGGCGGTCGCGCGTCCGGACGCGATCATCGCGACCAACACGTCGTCGATCTCGATCACCGCGCTCGCGGCGCCGCTCGCCGATCCGTCGCGTTTTCTCGGCATGCACTTCTTCAACCCGGTGCCGCTGATGCCGCTCGTCGAGATCATCCGCGGGCTGCAGACGAGCGACGCGACCGCATCGGCCGTGCGCGCGCTGACCGAGCGTTTCGACAAGTCGCCGATCGGTGTGCGCAATTCGCCGGGTTTCGTCGTGAACCGGATCCTGGTGCCGATGATCAACGAAGCGTTCTTCGTGCTGGCCGAAGGCATCGCGTCGGCCGAGGAGATCGACGCGGGGATGAAGCTCGGCGCGAACCACCCGATCGGGCCGCTCGCGCTGGCCGACCTCGTGGGCCTCGACGTGTGCCTCGCGGTGATGGACGTGTTCGTGAAGGACTTCGGCGATCCGAAGTATCGTGCGTGCCCGCTGCTGCGCGAGATGGTGTCGGCGGGGCGGCTCGGGCGCAAGACCGGGCGTGGAGTGTACGACTACAGCAAGTAAGCGGCGCTTCATCCCACTTCGCGCGGCCGCCTTCGGGCGGCCGCTTGCATTGTGCGGCACGCATGGCGCGATCACGCGTCGAGCACCGCCAGATCGCGCGGCAGCATGCGCTTGAACATCGTGAGCAACCGCCGCGCCGCCTTCGGCGGCAGCGTGATCGCGTGGCGCACGGCCGCCGCGATCTGGATCATCATCAGCTCGGCGAATGCGCTGCGCTGCGCGCGGGTCGTGTCGGGCGCGACTTCCGCCAACGCATCCGCGAACAGGCCGGCCAGGAATTCTCCATCCGCGCGGTCCAGCGCCTGCAGCGCGCGATCGGCCTGGGTCGCGCGCCAGATGTCGCGCATCAGCGGCTCGTCGACGAACATCCGGTAGTAGCTGTCGGTGATGCGCGCGAGCGTGGCGTGCAGGTCGTCGAGCGTCTTCATTCCCGCGAGGTCGCGCCGCACGCAGTCGTGCCCGACTGCGTTGTAGCGCTCCGCGAGCGTGCCGATCACGGCCGCCTTGTCCGGAAAGTACTGGTACAGCGAACCGAACGAGATGCCCGTGCGTTCGACGATGTCGCTCATCCGGAACGCATCGCAGCCTTTCTCGATCATCACGTCCGACGCGCACGCGAGGATGCGCTCGAACCGCTCGCGGCTGCGCTGCTGCGTCGGTACCAGCCGCGCGCGCGCCGGCGTGTCCGCTGCCGCCGCGTCGGGCTCGTCGTTCTGCCCCGATTTTTGTCGGCCCATGCTGTCTCCCGAAAAACTTGACGTTGCTAATGCGAGAGTCTATCGTGTTTTTCGAAAAAGGAGACGCACATGTCGGCCCTTCCCATCCTCATCGTCGGCGGCTCGGGCAAGACGGGCGCCCGCGTCGATGCCCGGCTGCGCGCGCGCGGCCTCGCGACGCGGCCGGTGTCGCGCACGTCGGCCGTTCGCTTCGACTGGACGGCGCCCGAGACCTGGCCCGCCGCGCTCGACGGCGTGTCGGCCGCCTATGTGACCTACCAGCCCGATCTGGCCGTCGAAGGCGCGGTGGAGGCGATCGCCGGATTCGCGCGGCTCGCGCGGGGGAGCGGCGTCGAGCGCGTGGTGCTGCTGTCCGGGCGCGGCGAGCCGCGTGCGCAGGCGGCCGAGGCTGCATTGCAGGCGTCGGGCGTGGGCTGGGGTGTCGTGCGCGCAAGCTGGTTCAACCAGAACTTCTCCGAGGGCTATCTGCTCGACGGCGTGCTGGCCGGCGAAGTCGCGCTGCCGGTCGGCGCGGTGCGCGAGCCGTTCGTCGATGCGGACGACATCGCGGACGTTGCCGCGGCCGCGCTCACCGATGCGCGCTTCGCGAGCCGCGTGATCGAGGTGACGGGCCCGCGCGCACTGACGTTCGCCGAAGCGGTCGGCGAAATCGCGCGGGCCGCCGGGCGGCCGATCGCCTACCGCGAGATTCCGCACGATGCATTCGTCGCGGGGCTGAGCGAGGTCGGTGTGCCGGAGCCGGTCGTCGCGCTGCTCGACGACCTGTTCGACGTGGTGCTCGACGGGCGCAACAGCGCGGTGACGCACGGGGTCGAGGCCACGCTCGGGCGCCCGGCGCGCGATTTCGCCGACTATGCGCGCGCGGTCGCCGCGACCGGCGTATGGAGCGCCTGACCATGATCGCGTTCGTGACTTCAGCGTTGCTGTGGGGTTCGGCCATTGGCTGCGGGTTGATGGCCGGCGTGTACTTCGCGTTCTCGACGTTCGTGATGACGTCGCTCGGACGGCTCGCGCCGCAGGCCGGCGCGGCCGCGATGAACGCGATCAACGTCGACATCGTGCGTTCGCCGTTCATGCCGCTGTTCCTCGGCACGACGCTGATGGCGCTCGCGCTCGTCGTGATCGCGCTGTTCGATCGCGACTCGCCGGGCGCGATGGCGGCGCTCGCCGGCGGCGTGCTTTACGTGTTCGGCATGTTCGCGGTGACGATGGCCGTCAACGTGCCGCTCAACGACGCGCTCGCCGCGGCCGATCCGGCCACGGCGCAAGGCGCGGCGCTGTGGACGCGCTACCTGCACGACTGGACGAGGTGGAATCACGTGCGCACGGTGGCGTCGGCCGCCGCATGCGCATGCTTCATCGCGGCAATCGCGGCGCGCTAGCGGTATCGGCAGCGCGGCCGTTACGCGTAAAACGCCGACGGCGACATCCCGAAGTGCCGCTTGAACATCGCGGAGAACGCACTCTGGCTGCTGTAGCCGTGATCCATCGCCACGGTCAGCACTTTCTCGCCGTGCGCCAGGCGCTTGAGCGCGAGCAGCAGCCGCGCCTGCTCGCGCCAGCGGCGGAAGCTGAGCCCCGTCTCGCGCCGGAACGCGCGATGCAGCGTGCGGACCGACAGGCCGAGCAGGTCGGCCCACTCGGCGATCGTGCGCAGGTCGTCGGGCGTGGCGACCAGCGTGTCGCAGATCGTCCGCAGGCGCGCATCGTGCGGCCACGGCAGGTACAGCGGCAACAGCGGCGCGACGGTCACTTCGGCAAGCAGCAGGCGCATCAGGTGATCGTGGCGCGAGCCCGGCGCGTAATCGAGCGGCACGTCGACCGCGGCGAGAATCAGCTCGCGCAGCAGCGGATGCACTTCGACGACGCAACTGCGCGCGGGCAGGTGCTCGACCGCGCCCGGTTCGACGAACACGGTACGCATCTGCACGTCGCCGCTCATCTGCACCGTATGGTCGAGGCCGGCTTCGAGCCAGACGCCGCGCGTCGGCGGCACGATCCACGACGCGCCTTCCGATTCCACGTGCATCACGCCCTCGATCGCGTAGAGCAATTGCGCGCGTCGATGGCGGTGCGGCGCGATCGACGTGCCGTGCACGTACGTGGCCGCCATCGCCGACACGGGCATCGGCGTCGATTCGTAGCGAAGGTGCGCAAACGGCGGGGTGGACTCGCGTGTCCGATTGGCGACAAGTCGTGACATTTTGGCGTGAGACAGGCAGTGGGCGGGCGGGCACGATGGCGTTCCGATTCACGCCAGCCTCCCTGTCACGATATTAATCCGTCAAACGCGATGAACAAGTCTCCTTTTCTGCTCCCCTTCTGTGCGATCGCGCTGTGGGCCGGCAACGTCGTCGTGTCGAAGCTGTCCGCCTCGACGATCGACCCGTCGGCCATCACGTTCTACCGGTTGCTGCTTGCGGTGGCGCTGATGAGCGTCTTCACGCTGCGCCCCGCGTGGCGCAATCGCGCGGTGCTCGTCGCGCACCTGCCGAAGCTCGCGACACTCGGCTTTCTCGCGATGGCGCTGTTCCAGAGCCTGTCCTACGAGGCCGCGAAGACGACCAGCGCGACCAACATGGCGATCATCACCGCGCTCGTACCGCTGATGACGATGCTGCTGAGCTCGCTGCTGCTCGGCGATCCGCCCGGCGCCGGCATGATCGGCGGCGGGGTGCTGTCGCTCGCGGGCGTCGTCTACCTGATCGCCGAAGGGCATCCAACGGCGATCGCCGCGCGCGGCGTGCATCCGGGCGACCTGCTGATGCTGGCCGCATCGGCCGCGTACGCGCTTTACGGCGTGCTGCTCAAGCGCTGGCGCATCGGCGCGCTGCCGGCCTGGCAGTCGACCTACGTGCAGGCGCTGGCCGCGCTCGTATTCATGGTGCCGATGCTGTTGCGCTTGCCCGCGCAGGCCGCGTGGCCGACGCGCGCGAGCGTGCCGCTGATCCTCTACGCCGGCGTGCTGGCGTCGGTGGTGCTCCCGTATCTGTGGATGCAGGGCGTGCGGCTGCTCGGCCCGAGCCGTTGCGCGATGTTCATGAACCTGCTGCCCGTGATGACGGCCGCCGGCGCGATCGTGCTGCTCGGCGAATCGCTGCGGCTGTATCACCTGATCGGCGGCAGCGTCGCGCTGCTCGGCGTCGCGATCGCGCAGCGCTTTCCGTTTCAGGCCGGCGGGGCGCAAGGAGTCCGTCAATGAGCGCCCATCCCGACATGCAGGACCTGGTGGCCGCGCTGCCGGACGGACGGGCGCCGGTCGCCGCGCCGGCGCTCGCGCGTCAGCTCGAACGGATCGCGACCGCGCTCGAGGCGCTCGCGGGCACCCGCGCGCCGGCGGCCGTCGATTTCGATGCGGCCATCGCGTTTCGCTGGCGCGGTTTCGGCGCGGGCCATCAAACGGCGCCGCTCGAGCCGATCGCCGCGCCCGCGCTCGTCGCGTTCGACGCGCTGCGCAACGTCGGCCGCCAGGCGGCGATCGTCGAGCGGAACACGCGGCAGTTCGTGCACGGGTTCGCGGCCAATCACGTGTTGCTGACCGGCGCGCGCGGCACCGGCAAGTCGTCGATCGTGAAGGCGTGCCTGCATGCGTTCGCAGCGCACGGCTTGCGGCTGATCGAGGTCAGCAAGGAAGGGCTGAACGATCTGCCGGCGATCGTCGAGCTGGTGCGCACGCGGCCCGAGCGCTACCTGGTGTTTTGCGACGACCTGTCGTTCGAGGCCGGTGAGACCGGCTACAAGGGGCTCAAGACGGTGCTCGACGGCTCGGTCGCGAGCGACCTGTCGAACGTGCTGGTGTACGCGACGTCGAATCGGCGCCACCTGATGCCCGAGCAGGCGAGCGACAACGCGAACGTGACGCGCGCGGAGAACGGCGAACTGCATCCGGGCGACGCGGTCGAGGAGCGGATTTCGCTGTCCGAGCGCTTCGGGATCTGGGTCACGTTCTACGGCTTCACGCAGGACGAGTACCTTGCCGTCGTCGAGAGCCGCCTCGGCGCGGCCGGTTTCGATGACGCGCAGATTCGTGCGGCGCGCGAGCCCGCGCTGCAGTGGGCGCTCGAACGCGGCGCGCGCTCGGGCCGTATCGCGGTGCAATTCGCGCGCGATTACGCGGGACGGCTCACGGACGAAAGCGGCGAGGGCGCGCCTGTGCGCCCGGCTGCCTGAGCTGCGCGCTACAGCAGCCGCTCGGACAGCACGCGGAATGCGACGTCCGGCACGACGAAGCACAGCGGCTCGCCGGTCGCGCCGATGCGGGCGAGGAAGTCGCCGCCGCCGGTGGGCCCGACCGTCTTCAGCGGCCGTACCGCGTCGACGTCGATCGGCAGGTCGATCGACGCATGGGCAAGACGATCGCAGTCTTCCACATGGGCGACGGCCGCGTGCTGCAGCGACAGCGCGGCGACGGCCGTGCGCCAGTCGTCGAAGAACGGCGCGAAGGCGTCCGGCAGCGTCCGGTCGTGCGACGCCTCGGCCGTGCAGCGGAAGTCGGGCGCGCTGCCGCCGCTGCCCGCCAGCCGCGTGTCGTAGCGGCCATCCTTTGGGTGACAATTATTATGGAAAATTTGAACGCCTAGATTACTTGTCAAATAAAGAGCAGGATGATCGAAGGCAAAGAAATATAATTATGGAAAATTACGACGATGGAAAAACGTGTGGATATTTCTAATAAGAGGAATGTTATGTTGTGTGCGTCGATATGCGCGGCAAGGTCGCATGCGATGCGGTTGTGGGTGGCGATTTGGGTTGGTGGGATGCTATTGGCGAATTACTAATAGTCTGGCTGGTCTGGGAGTTTGCTCTGGTGCTGGGTTTGACTGGCGTTGGGGGATTTTAATTTTGAGAATTTGTTTGCTCGGGGGATTTATATGTTTTTTTGAACTCTGAGATTATTTGATCAGCCAGCGCGCTGATTTTCTGAGTCCGCCAAAGGCTGGCCTTTGAGATAATGTTGCTTGTTGTTATGGCGGAGTGCTTTAAAACAAGTTGTTCAAGCGCCCATCGAAGCTGTCTTTCTCTCAGGTTGCTATTTGATGATTTAAATGCGGCATGGAGTTCGGTGTGTTTATTGATGGTTATTCTAGCTTGGGATATCGTTAGGTTGGAGTTTTTTGCAAGATCAATCAAGCGAATTGCGTGTGGGCATCCGAATTCATGCGAAAAAAGTCGCAGGGATTCAAAAAGAAGCGAAGCCCGTTTGAGGAGGAGGGGGCTTAATGTATTCCTCTTGTTCCGGGCTTGGGGTGCGGCCTGACTTTTGATCGTAGCTAGCCAATCTCCATCTCGAATAATTGCGCGATGGTACACCGGGGAATAAACAATAACGTGCCAGGTTTGTGAGGTGTTTCCTTTGTGATGGAGTGTGGTATTGATTTTTTCTCGATCTTCTTGTATCGATGGCAGTCGATGAATCCATCGGCGCATTGATTCGGGGCGCTGAAGCTGAACCCAATTTTGATCAAAAATTCTTAATAACCAATACCATCTATACTGGATCATTGAGTTAAATGGGCGATGTTTGGTCGTGGTGTATTCTGTAAATAACTCGCGCGCTTTTGGAATGCTGACTGTCAAGGTTAATGGCAATTTCGGCGCGCGGTGGTTTTGTTTGATAGATTCATCGATTGATGTGAAAAAATTTTCTAATTTTATTTTAGAGGCGGAAAGTACGGCGCAACAATCGCCGGGTCGGTGAAATTCATGTCTGGTGGGAATTGTTGTAATTAGCTTGTTGTCGTATGAGTGGAAGATATACGATCCATTTTCGATCTGAAATTCTCCAAAAGCAGATGATAGAAGCTTCTCGTAACTAATGGGCCGAATTATATGTCTCAAAAATGAGTCGACTTGACGGAATGAGTGAGAAAAGATGCGATTATTTAGCGCTTCAATGCTCAGGGTTGTCAAGATTTTTTGTCCGTCAGATGGAGAGATATCGTCAGCGTCTTCGGTCAAATCATGCCCGCATATGCACCGCAGACTGGCGGCAGCGAGGAGTCCGCATTGAAGTAATACGGCGTGGCAGCATATCGGGCAAGTACGTCGAAGAGCAATTTGATGAAGAGGGCAATGCTCGATATTTGGTAGCTGATTTGATCGATGCCAGTATGGTTCTCCATACGTTTGGTAGTCTTTCAATAGACAGTGTGGGCAATATCGAATTGATCTATCTTTTGATTTAATGTGGTTAGTTCCATTGCGCACCGATGTCGGGTTGTGTTTGTCGCTGAATAGTTTTGGCAGGGAACGCGTGCCGAGTAAATACCCATCTCGAATTTCTGCAGCGCCAAACGTAAGGCGATATGGTAGCGTTGTGTAATTAAGAAGTATGTCTTCGTATTCAATTTCGAGAATGTCGCACAGGTTGTTTACTCTTTTGGTAAATGGGAGGATATCGAAGGGGGCTTGGCGAGAGGGGGCGGTAAAGCCGATTTTTCGTAGCAATGAGTTCCCATCAACTGCATTGTGCAGACAGACTCGCGCAAGCCATGAGCCGAATATTTCATCGGGATAGGGCGACGCAACGAACGGGAGGCGTAGCATTGATCGCTGATCCTTAGGGCGTCTGTTTGAAATAGCATAGCAACTATGGCGGTATGCGCAAGCCGTGACGCCGAATCTGTCCCCGCGACATTGAACACCATCGATCGGCAGCGTAAGTTGGGGTGAATAGGTGCAACTCATCGGTTTGAGAGCATTCTCGCAGGAGGCAGCGTGCGGTGCGCGATTCGATGGCGAGCGCAGAGATTGCCGCAGCGGCGGCGAATGATGTGAAATTCGGCACCGGCAATGGCGACCTTGCGGATATTGTTGTCCACGAGCGAGTCATCGTCGACTTTCGTGGCCATCGTGATGCGCGCGCCGAGGTGCGCGGCCGCGGCGGCTTGGTTCGCGCCCTTGCCTCTGTCGGGGAACTCGAAGTTCGGCGCCTCGAGCATTTTGTCTTGGGCGGGCATGCGCGCGACGTGCGACTGCGTCAGCTGCGGCTGGGAAGCGTAAATTGCATCACTTGCTCGGACCGGCGTTCGTCGAACGAGGCATCAAGCAGGACGAGATGGATTGTTCGATGTGCAGCGCGCCGCGCGGCTGCCAATCATGCCGCATCGGGCGTATCATAAGACGACGCAATGACACCATCACTTCCGGCATTACCAGAATCTACCGAAACCTTGGCCGTATTCCACCGATCCTGACAAGAATTCCCTGAATAGAGGAACGGTGGCGATCGAACAGTTGGGCAATCTGATGTAGCGTGTCACCTTTGCGCCACCGCTCCAACGTCAATGCTTTTTGAGGCTCGCTGTGGCAGATCCTGCGCCGCTGTTTTATTAGCAACACCTCCACTGCTTACCCAGCGTGTAGTGTGTTGCATCGACCGGTTGAATCCGCCTGCGATGACGGACGGACACGACTGATATCAGAACCCGTTGGCCAAGCGGATCAACGGCATCTTCTAAGGCGAGTTCTTCTTGCGACGTCCCGCTGGCGTGGCGCAGGCCGTCAAAATGGTCGAGCAATTGGCGCGCATCTACAACCATTAACGATCCTGAAGCCTGAAATACAGAACGCCCGATGCGGTGCATCGGGCGTTCTAGGGTCGAGATACTGTCAACCTATTCTACGACTTGACACTCCGCATGTGTTGCGCCGCACGGTAGGCATGTGACATCGATTCCGATACAACTTCACTTGCTTTGAGCAAGTTACTCGCCGAAATTTCAAATGTGCGGGATCGAATTGATGGATGTGCTGGAGTTCCTCAGGTGCTTGTCCGTGCGTATCGCACACGACATTGATTTTATTTTCGAAAATACCATCATTTAACATGAAACACTGCCCGCTTCCCGGAATACTCAATTATTTCGGAAATGTTCGAGCAGTTCGTACACGACGGGATCGCTCGCGCACTGACCGCCACCGCATTCGAGTAATGTCGATACGAGATTGGCGACGATCGTAAGCCCGAAGACTGCAATCGCGATTCGCCCGCTGGTACTCAGCGACGCGGGTTGCACAGTATGGCTTGTGTGGCGGACGGCAAGCAGCAAGGAAACATACAAAATGATCAACACCGACGCGATAAAGCACCATGTGTAGAAATGGAGGCCCCACAGAGCTGAACCATACGCTCCTGAATCAGGTGAGATGTGTAGCAGTACCTGACGACCTGCGATGACGCCGGTTGCGACAGCGCTGACGAGCATGCAGCAATAATGGGTGCCACGTACGCCGTATCTGACGTTCATTGCGAATCCGATCCCGGCGAGGATCAATCCGACGCGCTGCAGTAAGCAAAGTGGACAGGGTAGCTCATTGAATGCAAGTTGATAATAGAATGCGATGAGCAGTGCTGCACTAATCGCAATTAATGCAAGAACATCTAGCGTATTGTTCGTCGTCGCGTTGTCGTTGCTATCGTTTCGTGGAATCTTCATTTCCATTATCGCGATGTCATTTAGAGGGATAGATTGAGCGAATCTGTCGCGTGATGAGCGAATGAGAAAAGTGTGGAGATCAGTGCGACGACGAACAAAGAGATCGTACGTGAACGTGTACCGTATATCATTGAGACGAACGATGCGAGTGACAACAGAAACGGAAGAAACATAAAAATTTCGAGTCCTTCAGGTGGTGGTTAAAACGAACAGCGTAACGAGGTTGGGTCAGACGACCGAAAATCGATTGCCTGTCACAGGTTGGAATAGAAGAGCCGGCAAGGCCGCCGTAGCGATCATGGCAGGGGCGTCATCCAAGCGTGCCGACAATGCTGACTTCCTTGTTGTCGGGAACTTCGTTGTACGACAGGATGGTTAGGTCCGGAGAGAACAGTTTGGCGTACCGCGCGAGCATCGGGCGAATGCGTGGCACCACGATCAGCACTGGGGCGGCACCCATTTGTTTCAATTGTTCGACCACCGCCGGCATATGGGTCTGCAACTGTGAGAGCACGTTCGGTTCGACCGGGAAGTTGTCCAGCGGCACACGGGTTCCCGATTGCTCCGCGAGACTTAGGGCATTCAGCAGAATGTTCTCGAGTTCCACCGTCAGGCTGAAGCCCTTGAGTGCCTCGTGCTGGGCGCCAAGTCCGGCCACGATCTGGCGACGCAGTGCGCAGCGGACTTCGGCCACGAGCAGCAGCGGGTCCTTGGTGGTTTCCGCGGCTTCCACCAGCGTGGCGGACACGGTTTCGATGTCCTTGATCGACACGTTCTCGGCCAACAACGTACGGAACACCTTGCGCAACTGACTGTGCGTGAGGCATTTTCCCAGCGCATCGGCCAGCGCTGGCGCAATGGCCGTCAGGCGTTCGATGATGGCGGTCACATGATCGTAGCTGAACAGGTCGGGAATCGTTTCGCGAATTAACTTGGCCGCATGCGTGGCGATCACCGTCGCGCAATCGACGACCTGGTAGCCGAGGCCGAGGGCATGGGCCTTCTGGTCGGGCTCGATCCACGTGACGGGCATGCCGTAGGCAGGGTCGATGTCGGGTGTGCCATCCAATTCCCCGTAGACGGTAGGTGACGGAATGGCCATCAGCTTTCCCGGTTGCACTTGGGCCTGAGCCAGTTTGGTGCCATTGAGCATGATGGTGTAACTGGAGGGGGGCAGGCTCATGTCGTCGCGCGCGCCGATGGCCGGTAGCAGGAAGCCGAGCTGTTCCGATAGGGTTTGTCGGGTGCCATGCAGACGGCGCACCAGTGGCGCGCCCTGAGCGCGGTCCAACATCTCCACCAGCTTGTAGCCGAGGGATACCGAAAGCGCGTCCACATACGGCAGGCTGCTCCAGTCGATCGATTCGTTGTCGGGCGCGGCTAGCGTGGCTTGCATGACGCGGGCGGTTTCTTCCGCCTCGACCGCTGCGGAGGGCGAAGTCCGCTGCGTCATCCGATAGCCGACGTAACCGAGCACTGCTGCAAAGCACAGAAACACCAATGTTGGCATGCCCGGGATCAGGCCCAGCGCGGCCATCAGTGCGGAAGCGCTGAACAGCACCAACGGCGAAGCCAGCAACTGCTGGCCGACCTGTTCCTCGAAGTCGCGTGCATCGTCGATGCGGGTGACAATGACCGCGGCGGCGGCGGACAGCAGGAGGGCGGGTATTTGCGCGACCAGGCCGTCCCCGATGGCCAGCAGCGCATACTTGTGGAATGCCTCGCCTGCAGGCAAGCCGTGCATGATGACGCCGATGATCACGCCACCGATCATGTTCGTGATGAGAATCAGAATGCCGGCGATGGCGTCGCCGCGCACGAACTTCGAGGCGCCATCCATGGCGCCGTAAAAGTCGGCTTCGGTCGTAACGTCCTTGCGGCGTTGCTGGGCCTGTGCCTGTGTGATGACACCGGCGTTCAGATCGGCGTCGATGGCCATCTGCTTGCCGGGCAGCGCATCGAGGGTGAAACGCGCCGACACTTCCGAGATGCGCTCCGCACCCTTGGTGACCACGACGAAGTTGATGATCATCAGGATCACGAACACGACCAGCCCGACCACGAAGTTGCTGCCGATCACTACATTGGCGAACGATTCGATCACTTGGCCGGCTGCGCTCGCGCCCGTGTAGCCATTGAGCAAAACTACGCGTGTGGATGCGACGTTCAATGTCAGGCGCATCAGCGTGGCAGCCAGGATAATGGTCGGGAAGGCCGAGAAGTCCAGCGGTCGCTTCACGGTCACGGCCACCATGACCACCACGATGGACAGCACGATGTTGAACGTGAACATGATGTCCAACGCGGCTGGCGGAAGCGGCAGGATTACCATCGCCAGGATGGTGAACAGGGCGAGAGGCGCAGCAAACTTCAGGCGCTTGAGCAGGTCGATCACGTTCATCGGGATTGGGACTTTTGCAAGTGTTCGGGAATGGTGATGCCAGTGGGTAGCGATGGTGAAACGTCGCGTCCGCCGTTGCGGAATGCCTTGATCTGTAAAACGTAGGACAACACCAGCGCTACCGCGCGATACAGCTCTGCCGGAATTTGCTGATTGATCTGGCTGGTGTGGTAGATCGCACGCGCCAGCGGCGGCAGCTCGAGCACCTCGACGTTGTGCCCTCGGGCGACGTCGCGAATGAACAGCGCAACCTCATCGACCCCCTTGGCTACGACGTACGGCGCTTGTGCTCGCGTTACGTCGTACTTGAGTGCAACTGCATAGTGGGTCGGGTTTATCACCACCACATCTGCGGTTGGCACGGTCTTGCGGATTCCCTGGCGCGCGATCTGGCGCTGGATTTGGCGGATGCGGCTCTTGACCTCGGGCTTTCCTTCGGATTGCTTCATCTCCTCTTTGATGTCACGCTTGCTCATCCGCTGGCCGCGCTTGAAGATGATTTGTTGTACCGGTATGTCGACGAGTGCGAACACGATGATGATGCACGTCAGCGTGAGCGCAGAGGTCAGGAACAGGTTTGCCCCACCGGTCAGTGCATCGGCGAGCGGCGCGCCTTGCAAGCGGATGAAGCCGCTCAAGTTGGAGCGGCAGACGATGAAGAGCGTGGCCATCAATACGAGGGCCTTGAGCACGGTCGTGCCGAACTGCACGTAATGCTTGCCGGACACCAGGCGCTTGAGCCCGGAAAGCGGGTTCAAGCGGTTCAGCTTCGGCATGACGTTTTTGTGGCTTATGGTCCAGCCGCCCGGTACCAACGACGCGACGATGATGCCGGCGGGCACCGCGGCCAGCGGGGCAAGCATCTTGCACAATAGCAGCGCCGCTGCGGGAAATAGCATCGACGCCGCATTGCCGATCCTGTCGTCGCCGGAAAGGTCTGCAAACGACAGCGCGAAAATGTGCTTGAGTTCAACCAGCCACGCCGGGGCTAGTACGACGATAAGCTTGAGAGCAATCAGAATTCCCACACACGTGCCGATATCTCGCGAACGTGCAACCTGGCCTTCCATTCTGGCTTTGCGCAGTTTCTGCGGGGTGGCCTTTTCTGTCTTGTCGCCGGTTTGTTGCTCGCTCATTGCATTCCCCCGTTGCCGAGGGGCCGCGTCGCGAGTCGGTCGTAGAGTTCTAGAACGTGCTCCACCATGCGACCGTAGTGATCCGGCAGTGACGGCAATAGCAGCGTCAGCAGTAACAGCCCGAACATGGTCGTGATCGAAAAGCCCAACGCAAAAAGATTCAGTGCGGGTGCTACGCGATTGAGGAGGCCCAGGCCGACTTGTACTACCAGCGTAGCGAACATCACCGGAAGCGCCAACGCCACGGCGGCGGAGAACACCCAGCCTACTGCGAATGCGAGATGCTTGAGCGCGTCGAGATCGAAGGCAAAACGACCGACCGGCCAGACTGCAAAGCTGCGCGCGATGACAGCCGTCAGGATCAGGTGGCCGTCAACTGCGAAGAACAGCAGGATGAACACCACGTACATGACGCTGGTGAGTACGTCGGCCATCTGGCCATTCATCGGATCGTTGATTTGCGCCATGGACAGGCCCAATTGCGACGACGCGACGGTACCGAAAATCTGCAGCGCGCCCAGCACGAGATGGAACACGAAGCCGAGCAGGCCGCCTATCAGGACCTGTTCGGCCACGGCAGCCACACCTTCGAGCTGCAGCAGGTCGATCACGGGCATCGCCGGAATACCGGGCTGTATGGCTAATGCGAGGATGAGGGCGATCAGCAGGCGAATGCGCACAGGGACCATTGCGTCACCCAGGATCGGCGACGCGGCCAGCGCGGCAGCGATTCGGCAGAAAGGCCAGAAGATCGTGTTCGCGAGCGGCAGGAGCTTGGCAAGGACAATTTCCATTGCCGAGTCACCCGGTCAGTTGTGCGGCGCGGCTGAAGATCTCAACCGTGTAATGCATGACGCGGCCGGTCATCCACGGGCCAGCCAGCGCGAGTGCGACCAGCGTCGTGATCAGGCGCGGAAGAAAGCTCATCGTCTGCTCATTGATTTGCGTCGCGGCCTGGAATATGGCCACCAGCACACCCGTGATCAGGCCTGGTGTAATCAGCACGAGGATGATGACGAGCACCAGGCGCAACGCGTCGACGGCGAAGCTGGCAGCCAGATCGGGAGTCAGCATCAGTAGGCCTTCACGCTGGTAATGAGGGTGTTGACGGTAAGTGACCATCCGTCCACCAGTACGAACAAGAGCAGCTTCAGCGGCAGCGAGATGACGAGTGGCGACAGCATCATCATGCCCATTGCCATCAGCACGGACGCGACAATGATGTCGACGATCAGGAACGGGATGAACAGCATGGCGCCCATCTGGAACGCAGTCTTCAGTTCGCTCAGCACGAACGCCGACAATTTAACCAGGAACGGCTGCTTCTCCGGGTCCGTGATTTTTTCGGTGCCGGAGAGTTTGGCCATCTGCGCAAGCGTGGCCTTGTTCGTCTGCGCAAGCATATAGCGCCCCAGCGGTTGTTCCGATGTCGCGAGCGCGGCCTGCATGCTGATCTTGCCCTGGTCGTATGGCACGAACGCCTTTTGCCAGATTTCCTCGCCGACCGGGCGCATCGTAAGCATGGTGAGCACCAGCGCGACACCCGTCACGATGCGTCCCGGCAATCCTTGCTGCAGGCCTAGCGCCTGCTTGACCAGTGACAGCACGATCACATAGCGCAGGAAGCTCGTCATCGTCATCAGCAGCGCGGGCAGTAGCCCGAGCAGCGTCATCAGAACGAGGATCTGAGTTTTGACTGTGAAGCCTTGTCCGCCGACGGCATCGGATGCGAGCGTCAGCGTGTCGGCTTGAACGAGTGCGGGCACTGCGAAAACGGCTAACGCCAGACCCAGATGGGGCAGGAGGTCGCGATTCTTCATGTCGCAAGCGAGTTGAGGTCGTCGAGTTCGATGATGCGTAACCCGTAGTGTTCTCCCGAGACGACGACTTCGCCCAAGCCCACCGGCGTACCATTTACCTTGATGACGAGGGGTTCGCCGGCAAGGCGATTGAGCTCCACCGTCGAGCCGGTTTCGTACGACAGCAGATCGGCTAGCGGTACGGTGGCCTCCCCAACCTCCAGCGTCAAGCGCACGGGAATGCGGCGCAGCATACGCATCGGGTCGCGCGGCGAAGCAGGTTCGGTGATGGATTGGGGATCGTCGCCCAGATCCAGATCGCCCAGCGCGGAGAGATCAAGGTCAGTGGTCGAGGTCATGTTGGGGGTTACTCCACGGGTTCGAAAGAAGTAATCCACAGCGCGCCTTGGTGTTCGGCCAAGGCCGCGCGGTAGAGGCGGACGTTATCGACGAGCACGTCGACGGTATCGGGCAAGCGAACGGGCAGGACGTCGCCTGGCCTCATGCGAAGCAGTTCGTCGAGGCGCATGTCCTTGGACAGCACGTGCACCGACATCGTGACGGGGATGCACACGTTGGCCGGAGCACTATCGGGTGCAGCACGCAGGTGCTGAGCATCGAGGCGTGCAAACAAGTGGTCGACCCACCTGTCGTCCAATGCGAATTCGACGTCGCCACCGACGTTGCGCAAGGGCTCCGAGATGGTCATGCGCAGGACGCGGACGCCCGGGCCGGGCAGGATGTCCCCACTTGGCAAAAAGGGCTCTGCCTGGTCGCCGAGCATCGCTGAAGCAAACGCGGTTAGCAGCGCGGTGTGTTGTTGTGCCGCAAAACGCCGTTCCGCCCCGGTTTCCGGCGCGGGCGCTGGGGCGTTCGGTACGGCTTCGTCCAGCGAAGTGTCGTAATGACAGGCCAGCAGTGCCAGCAGTAGCGCGCGGTCGCAGCGCACTGAAATCTGTCCATGGTTGCATGCATAGGTGCGCCAGACTGCCGCATTGCGCGACCGCATCGCGGCGACAGAGAGCCCGGTGACGACGAAGCGCGTGCCACGGCGCAGATTGAACCGTTCATGAAGGGAGTGGTCGATTCTGCGCTTGATATCTTGCAGCACATCCTCGAGCAAATGGTATGGACGCCCCAGCGTGCACGGATCAAGCACCACCGGAGATGCGGCTCGGCTGCTGCGGGAGTGGGAGGGAGATGCTGACACGGTCAAGGGGTCGTTTTGAAGAAGAGTGGGCGCCATTGTCGGCAGCGTGCTGCATGGAGCGGAGAATGTTGAACAGAGTTTGAACACCCCAAAAAAAACGACCCGCTCGTGGCGGGCCGGTTTTGAACTCCAGTGAATCGCGAGGCAATGCTTACTGAAGCAGCGACAAGACCATCTGGTTCATGCTGCTGGTTTGCTTGAGCATCGACATGCTGGCTTGCAGCAGTACTTGCTGCGAGCTCATCTTGGCGGATTCCGATGCCATGTCGGCGTCCATGATGCGGCCTTCGGCGTCAGCCGTGTTCGTCGACATGTTGGCCAGGTTGTTGTGGGTGTGCTCGAGGCGGTTTTCTGCCGCACCGATGGCCGAGCGCAGCGCGCCCACGTCGTCAAGCACGTTGTTGATCAGATCGATCGTCGCGTTGGCCTCCTCAGTCAGCTCCTTGCCGGCCACTTCAGGCTGGCCTGCTTCCGGGCCCTTGTAAGTTGCCGACAGGCCCTCGAACTTGGTGTGCGCGTTTGTGACGTGCTTGGAGAAATCGACGGTCATCGTTTCGTCCTTGGTGGCGCCGATCTGGAAGGTGATTTCCTTGGTCAGGCGACCGCCCTCGCTCGCTACCGTGTCGTCTGCATTTTTGACTTCCTTCTGCATCAGCTTGGCGCCGCCGTACGACGTGTTCTTCATGATGTTCGACAGTTCCTTGCCCAGCGCATCGTACTCGGCCTGCATGGCAGACTTTTCGTTTGCCGAGGACGATCCGTCAGCGGCCTGCGTGGCCAGATCCTTCATGCGGTACAGAATGTTGGTGACTTCCTTCATCGCGCCGTCAGCGGTTTGGAGCAGCGACGATGCATTTTGCGTGTTCTGCATGGCCATGCCCATGCCGCGGGTTTGCGCTTGCAGGCGCACGGCGATCTGCAGGCCGGCAGCGTCGTCCTTGGCGGAGTTGATGCGCAAGCCGGTGCCCAGGCGGGTCATCGTGGTGTTCAGGCTGCTACTGGTGCTGCCGATCGCCTTCTTGATGTTCATGGCGGCGGCGTTGGTGTGCAGGCTCAGCATGGTATGTAATCCTTAAATCTAGACTAGGTTTGGGGTATTTGTTTGTCGCTGCCCACTTGTCAGGAGGCGACGCCTGTTCAAGACGGCAGGCGATCCACAGACGTTAAATCGAATCGAGTCGGCCAAGCGGGAGATGCGGCGCGGCGGACGTGCAAACGTCGAGATTGCTTCTCCGCTGGCGGGGGAATGCTTGCCATTTGAGCGGTGCCGAGCGATGGCGCTATGAGTCGCTGCAATAGCGCCAGTGAAAACTGGCCGCGGCTTTTTGCCGTGGACTGATCTCGCGTATGTCCGTGCGCGCTGAGATAGGCGGGCTCGCCACGGGGGGGGCAGTGAATACTGCTGTGCTGGCGTTCCCGCGCGTAGCGACATGCAATTGATTCGGCCCGTTAAAATGTGGCGACTCCGGAAAATAAGAGTTGTCTGATATTGGGCATGGCGGATTTCGCTCACACTTTAGCTCTACATTGGGATCTGTATCGCAGGTCCAAAAGGAGCTGGTTTGAGATTCAGGTCTCGCCGCGCAAACTTCACACTTGGCATTTCTCTTGCCACCGGTTCGCACTTGGGTGGCCCGTCCGTTAGGTTGCTGGCGATTCGCCGTCAGTGACGAGCGTTGCGCATAGCGCGTGTTGAGAAACGTACGAGTTCGGTTTGACTGACGTCTGATCTTCAATCTCATGGCCTTTCTCGCACCCTGTGCATGCGGGGGCTGCTGACGCAGTGCCGAGCGATTTCGGCTCCGCTGAAATGTTTGCGGCCTCGCGATATTTTTTCGCATCAAGGACGCCGCAATTCGTAGTGTGCATTCTGTCTATCCTTGCGGGGGGAACTCCGCTGCTTAACCGTGGGCTCCACGAATTCCGTTCGATCGCGTATTGACGGGGATACGTCAGTGGGTGCCTCCCAAAATCCTCATCAGTCTCGCAATCATGTCGACAGTCACACCCGCCGATGCAAAAAAGCCGCGCATTGCGCTCCTGGAAGACAACGTCGCACATGCGAGAACCGTTCGGCACTGGCTCGAGGCCGCGGGCTACGACGCTATTGTCGAGCACGACGGCAGCCGCTTTATCGACCGCATCGGCCACGAGAAGGTCGATATGCTTCTACTCGATTGGGATGTGCCCGGCATGACCGGCATCGACGTGCTGATAGACATGCGCAAGCGGGTCGACTATCTGATTCCCATTGTGTTGCTCACTCAGCATGACGACGAGCGCGACATCCTGCACGGGTTGAGCTGCGGGGCGGATGACTATCTGGTCAAGCCTATCAGCGAGCGAATGTTGATTGCGCGTGTTATCGCCCAGTTGCGCAAATGGTACCCGGGGGTCCAGCGCAATCAGCAAATCAAATTTTCCGGCTTCGTCCTGGACGAGACCACGCGCACGGCGACGTTGCCCGACGGCGAGCAAGTCTCGCTGCCTGAGCGTGAATTTTCCATTGCGCTGTACCTGTTCGCGCACGCCGGACGCGTGGTGAGTCGCGATGTGCTGCTCAAGCAAGTTTGGGGTGCTGCGGATTCGTCGAATGTCGGCACGTTGGCGACCTATATCACGCGGGTGCGAAACGGCCTTCGCCTGCGTCCGAACGGGCTCAGAATTTCGAGCGTGTATCGCTACGGGTATCGCCTCGAGCGGTTGGCGGATGGTGCCGACAACGACCTGGATTGAGCTTGCAGCAAGCTGGTGGCTCTATGCGTGCACTCATTTCCCGCTTGATGACGATCGGCCCCTTGCGAGGCATTGTGGTCCTTGCGATGCTGGCGCTGGCTGCGTTGAGCGGTAGCCCCGGCAGCGGCGTGGTGTCGGGCGCGCTTGATCGTGTGCTGTTCGATATGATGGCGCAGGTGGTTGCGCATCGGTCGACGCAACAGGTGGTGGTGGTCAACATCGACGAAGGGGTGATCGCCCAACTGGATCCGCATGGCATGGACGCGTATTTGGCGCAATTGCTCGGCGCCCTTGGGAAGGCGCGCAGCGTCACGCTCGATTTGCCGCTGTGGCCCGGGTTCGATTATTCGAGTCTGCGCGCCGGCATGCGAGCATGTTCGCATACCGTGTTGGTCGAGCCGGGCCTCGCTGGGCACGCAGGAAGCTGTTCAAGCTTGCTGCCGCCGGCACTCAGTTCGCTTGCTGCCGCGCGCAGCCAGCGAATCGTTACGATGGGCCACTACGGTGTGGTGAGCGGTTTCGTACCTTACCGTCTGTCTGCAGGCGTCCGTTATGCACACGTTGCGCTCGACGCGCTGCGGGTGGCGGGCATCGAGCCGCCGTTGCCGGTCGTTGATTTCGTCAGGCCATACGCGCAGTCGATCGGGGCCGCCCGCACGCCGGCGGTAATGACAATGCTGCCGGCATCGATGCACCTCACGCAGTATTCGGATATTGATGTGCTGCAGCAACGCGTGCCTGCGGATGCGTTTGATGGGAAGGTGGTATTCGTTGGTAGTCACGCGTGGGGCGCCGGAGGGATGTTCCAGATCTCGTCGCTCAACTCGCACGAGGTTACGCGCTCACAACTCGACGCGCTCATCGCCGACGCCGTGGCGTCAGGCAATCTCGCGCGCGAAGCGCCCGCCGTCGTCGGGGTGTCGATCTATCTGGTCCTCGCGTTCGGCGTCGTGCTGATCTGCGTGTTTGTGCCTGGTCGGGCGGTGCATCTGGCGGCGCTAGGCTGGGGCGCGCTGATCTTCGCCGTTCCACTGGGAATGTTGGTATTCCATATCTGGTTGCCGCTGGGGCTGCTTCCGGTTGTTTGCCTGCTGATCTACGGCTTTTTTGCGTGGGAGCGACATGCTCGCATGCTCTCGATGTTGCGAGGCGAATTGCGCGAATGGGGAGCGATCGCCGCCGCGATCCATCCGCGAGAGGGTGCCGCCGCGGTCGCTGCGCCGTCTGGGCGGTCCGACGAGCTGGTCGGCATCAAGGCAGCGTTGCTGCAGGTGCGCGGCTGGCAAAAGCTCTACGTCGACATGGTCAACCAGTTTCCGTATCCAGTCTTTCTCACGATGGGCGGCCACGTTGCCGTGTGGAACGCGAAGGCTGCCACTTTAATGCGCGAGGACTCCGCGGGTGACCTGTCCGACGCTCGATTGCCATTCATGCAAGTCGAGCGGCTCGTGGCCGAGAGCGTATGCAAGGGCGGAGACACCAGTCGTGAAATCGAATGGGGCGGTCGTACCTATATGCTGATGTGCGAACGGCTGTCGAGTGGGCTGAGCGGGGATACTTCTTCCGACGGCGATATGCAGATGTCCCACCTGGTTTGTCTGATCGACCTTTGCGATCTGAAGGGATTTGTCTCGCACGACAAGTGGATGTTGCGTCATATCGCCCATGATCTGCGCAGCCCACTGACGGCCATCCTGTCGTTGATCGACCGCCGGGGCGCGTCCGTTGGCAGCAATCCGGACGGGGAGTCGGATCGCGCCTTCCTGAGCGATCTACGGCAGCAGGCTTCATACTCGCTACGTATTGCGAAGGACTTCATGCAGTTGAGCCGTGCCGAACGACTCGATCGGACCGAATTCGAACCGGTGGCATTGAGCGAGGTGGCCGAAGAGGCGATCGACCAGAACTGGCTCGCCGCCGAGCAAAAGGGCGTCGTGTTGCGCGAACCGGCATTCTTGGTCGAAGACACCCTCGTTGGCGGAAATGGTGACATGCTCATGCGTGCGGTCGTCAACGTGTTGGACAACGCGATCAAGTATTCGCCGCCTGGTGCCGTTGTGTCGCTCACCATCGGCTCGGCTGGCGAAGGCGCACTGGTACTGAAGGTGACTGACAGCGGCATCGGCATGACTGACGACACGGTCCGTCGCCTGTTCGAGCCGTTCTTCCAGGCCGAGCGCAAGGCCGACGGCAGCGCCAGCGTCGGATTGGGGTTGCCTTTCGTCAAGGCCGTGATCGAAAGACACGGTGGCACGGTTGCCGTGCACAGTGCACTTGGTGGCGGCACCGTGTTCGAGCTGATCCTGCCGCGCATCTCGGCGAAAGAGCGAGGCGTCGGATCGCTGGAAACGGTCAGCGTAATCCGACCTGCGACGATGGCGATGACTGCGGCGCCCGCGCGTGACTGCCGGTTCGCCATATAGCGCGACGCCGGGGGCGCACGTGAGCCGCACGTCGTGCTCTTGACTGCCAGGGCCTGACGTCTGACGGCACGGGCGCTCGGGCGCGGGGCCGCCCCGAACCCTGTTCCTCCGTTTTGTACCGGCTCGTTTGCCGTATGGTCGTTCTCCGCCCGATGGAGCGCGAGAAGTAGCGACAGGCCGCCGTTAGCGCGCCAATCAATGTTTCGTTGAACATTCTCGTTCTACGACGGATGACGTCCCAGAATCCGTGCCATAGCCAATCTGGAGCCGCCATGACTGTCGACCTCTCGAGCGCGATGCTCGATTCGATTCGCCAATCCGTCATCCCAAAAAACGATGACCCGAAAACCGAAGCCGCCTCTGCCGACATCGCGGGAGGCTTCGCCGATTTACTCAAGCAGGCCGTGCGTGGCGCGGATGCGCAACAACATCACGCCGACGATCTCGTCACCGCCGTGGAAACCGGTGCCAGCGATGACCTCGTGGGCGCCATGCTTGCCAGCCAGCAGGCAAGCCTGTCGTTCTCCACAATGGTCCAGGTGCGCAACAAGGTCATGAGTGCTTTTGACGACATCATCAAGATGCAGGTTTGATGAGGACCGCAAACGTGCTTGCTCAAGTCAAGGCTCAGATTGCGCGCTTCGCGCCTCCCGGCCATTTCCGATTGCCGTCCCCCGCGGCGCTGTCCAAAGTGGTGCCCATCGTCATCCTGGCGATTAGCCTGGCCGCGCTGACCATGATGCTGATGCATCGTCAGGACTCGCGCTACAAACCGCTTTTTGGCTCCCAGGAAACCGTGGTCGCCGCCGACATGATGGCCGCGCTGGACGCCGAAGGCATTCCGTACCGTATCCACCCGGACAGTGGCCAGGTGCTGGTGCCGGAGCAGAAGCTCGGTGCTGCGCGCATGATGCTGGCCGCCAAGGGTGTGGTAGCCAAATTGCCGGAGGGGCTGGAGCAGGTGGACAAGAGCGATCCGCTGGGCGTCAGTCAGTTCGTGCAGGACGTTCGGTTTCGGCGTGGCCTCGAAGGCGAACTGACGCAGAGTGTTATGGCGCTCGAGCCGGTGTCGTCGGCTCGTGTGCATCTGTCGATCGCCAAATCGGCGTCGTTCATTCTGGCCGATGGCGACAAGAGTTCGGCGTCGGTGGTGCTCACGCTCAAGCCCAACCGCAAGCTGAGCAAGGAGCAGATTGCCGCGATAGTCGCGCTGGTAGCGGGCAGCGTGGCGAACCTCGACCCGGCTCGCGTGACGGTGATAGACCAGGCCGGCAATCACCTCTCCGCGCAGATCGATCCGGTACTGGGAAATTCCACACGCGATAGCGAGTTGGGTGCGCAAATGCGTGAACAGGTATTGCGCAATATTCGCGAGTTGCTCACGCCTGTGTTGGGGGACGGCAACTTTCGCGCGAGCGTTGCCGTCGAGCTGGACCACGATCGCGTGGAAGAGACCCGCGAGCAATACGGCGAGGCCCCGAAGGTGACACAGGAAGCGATTCGCGACGAGAAGGACATCGGTCAGGCAGCGTTGGGTGTACCGGGTTCATTGTCGAACCGCCCGGCGCCGCCGTCGACTGCCAGCATGCCCGAAGCGCCACACTCGGCCAAGAACGCGCAGACACGCCAATACGCTTACGACCGCAATGTCGTCCAGATCAAGCGCAGTCCCGTGCGCGTAAAGCGCGTGAACGTGGCGGTGGTTCTGAACAACGCCGCCGCGCCCGGCGGTGGAAAGGCTTGGGCGCCAGCACAACTTGCGCAGGTGGACACGATCCTGCGCAATGGCTTGGGCATCGATGCCGACCGTGCAGATGCACTGACGGTGTCGTCGCTGGACTTCCGCGGCACGCCGGTGTCCGTATCGCAGCCGTGGTGGAAACAGCCCGACAACATCGTAACGATTGGTACTTGGGCAGCGTGGGCATTGGGTGCGCTACTCGGGTTCGTATTCATCTTCCGCCCGCTGCTTAAGGTGCTTCGCATTTGGGCCAACGGCGGGCGCGATCCGCAGTCGCAAGGCGCCAACGCCGTACCCGGCGGTCCGGAAACCCCGGCGCTTGCGGCAGCCGCCGACGCCGACACGCAGCCCCTGCTGCTGGCCGACGCGAATCTCCCGCCGATTGGCTCCGGCGCCGACGTGCTGATCGCACACCTGAAGCATCTGGCCGCTCAGGACCCTGAGCGCGTTGCCGAAGTCATCAAACCCTGGATTCGAGACGATGAGCACACCAACTGACGTACCTGCGACCGTGGACACCGTCATAACGGCAGGCCCGCCGGCCCAGAATCTTGCCGCGGTAGAGCGTGCCGCCATCATCCTGCTCAGCATCGGCGAGGAAGCTGCGGCGGGCGTGCTGCGATGCCTTTCGCGCGAGGAGTTGCTGGACGTGACACTGGCCATGTCACGCATGCAGGGCGTCAAGGTGGAGGCTGTGCAGAACACCATCGAGCACTTCTTCACGAATTTTCGCGAGCAGAGCGGTGTACGGGGTGCTTCGCGCTCGTTCTTGCAGCGCTCGCTTGAGATGGCGCTCGGCGGTGTGGTGGCCAACAGCGTGCTCAACAAGATTTACGGTGACGCGATAGGCCCGAAAATGGCGCGCCTGCAGTGGGCACAGCCGCAATGGCTTGCCGACCGCCTGCGCGATGAGCACGTACGCATGCAAGCCATGTTCCTCGTCTTCCTGCCGCCGGAGCAGGCGAGCCGCGTGATTCAGGCGCTGCCCGAAGTGCGACGCGAGCAAGTGCTGCTCGATATCGCGCGTCTGACCGAGATCGATCATGACCTGCTGCGAGACTTGGAAGACGTAGTCGACGGCTGCATCGCTAACCTTGGCACACAAAGCACGGCCGTCGAAGGTGTGCGGCAGGCCGCCGACATCATTAACCGTATGCCGGGCGACCGCGCCCACATAGTGGAAATTCTGCGTGCCCGAGACCCGGAGTTGGTGGCAGCGGTGGAAGACCTTATCTACGATTTCGCGGTGATCGCGAACCAGGATGATGAGGTGATCTCCGTCATTCTCGAACATGTCGACACGGCGCTGTGGGGCGTGGCGCTTAAGGGTGCCGACCCAGCTGTGCGCGACGCACTGTTGCGCTCGATGCCGCGGCGCGCGGTGCAGGCCTTCGAGGAGATGTTGCGCCGGACGGAACCCGCAATCCCGGGCAAAGTCGAGTCGGCGCGCCGCGAAATCATGGACATCGTACGAAGACTTGCCGACGACGGCGACATCGAACTTCGGCTCGTGGCGGAGGAAGCACTTCGATGAGGACGTACCGACGCTATGCATTTCCCTCGCTGGCACGCATTCGCGCGGCAAGCGAGCAGCTTGGCGGATTCACGGCGCCCGACGAGGTGGATCTGCTCTCCGAGCAACTGCATGTACCACCGGCCGCGGAATTGCTTGAAGAAGCTCGGCAAGCGGGTTACGAGGAGGGCTTTGCCGCCGGCGAACGAGTCGGCGCCGAAGGCGCACGCCGCGATGTGCGTTCTGGGTTCGATGCGCTGGTAGCACCGGTCGACGCGCTGGTTCGTGGCTTCCAGCGCGTGCAGGAAGCGTATCGAGCCAAGGTGCGCAGCGAAGTGGCCGAGCTCGTTGGCGACGTTGCCCGGCAGGTTGCGCGTGCGGAGCTTGAAACTCGTCCCGAGCGGATCCTCGCGTTTGTGGATGAAGCCGTCGGCACGCTGACGAAACCGCCCGAATCCGTCAGCGTGCGACTGAACCCGGCCGATTACGCGCGCCTGGCTGAAGCGGCACCCGACCGAGCGCAGGGCTGGCAACTGGTGCCGGACGACCGGCTCGAGCCCGGCGAATGCCGCGTGCGGGCCGATGACATCGAAATGGACGCGGGCTGTGGTCAGCGCCTTGTCGCCTGCATCGAGCGGATTACCTCGCAGCTTGCGCATGCCCATGCCGATGACTCGGACGGAGTGCCAGCATGAACGAATCCGTACTCGGCAAGCTTCACCTTGGCGATGTGCCCGTCGCAAGGCCGGTAGGGCGCTTGTCCGCCGTCTCGGGCCTCCTGCTTGAGGTGACCGGCTATGCATTCGAGACCGGTCAACTCGCACGGATCGAAACCGCATCGAATGACTGGCTCGACGCCCGCGTGGTCGGCTTTCGGGAAGGCGTGTCGTATTTGATGCCCTTCAGGCCCGCAGAGGGTTTGGCCGCGGGCGCGCGCGTGTTTGGCGATGAAAGTGCGCGCAGGCTGTCGATCGGCGCTGGATGGCGGGGCCGCATCGTCGATGGCCTCGGTGAACCGATCGACGGCCGTGGTCCGCTCGTCGGCGACGCCGTGCTCGATCTGGCTCCCCCGCGCGTGAACCCGCTGCGCAAGCAGCCGGTGGAGGGGGTGATGGACGTAGGCGTGCGCGCGATCGACGGCATGCTGACGTTGGGCCGCGGGCAGCGCGTTGGCCTTTTTGCTGGCAGTGGCGTTGGCAAGAGCGTGCTACTCGGCATGATCGCGCGCCAGGCCGCGGCCGATGTGGTGGTGGTTGGCATGATCGGCGAGCGAGGCCGCGAGGTGCGAGAGTTTATCGAGCACTCGCTTGGCCCCGAAGGCTTGTCCAAAGCCATCGTCGTGGTCGCACCGGCGGATGAATCCCCACTGATGCGTTTGATGGCGACCGAGCTGTGCCACGCGGTTGCCACACACTTTCGCGATGCCGGCAACGATGTGCTGCTGATGATCGATTCCCTCACGCGTTACGCGATGGCGCAGCGGGAAATCGCGCTGGCGCTGGGCGAGCCGCCGGCCACGCGCGGTTATCCGCCCTCGGTGTTCGGCATGTTGCCACGTTTGGTGGAGCGCGCGGGCAACGGCGAAGGTGTTGGCAGCATGAGTGCCATCTACACCGTGTTGGCTGAAGGCGACGACGAACAGGACCCCGTGGTCGACACGGCGCGTGCGATTCTCGATGGTCACATCATGCTGTCGCGCGATCTCGCCTCCCAGGGGCATTACCCGGCGATCGACGTGCTGCGCTCGGTCAGCCGCTGCATGTCGCTCGTGGCGCCGCGCGAGCAGATCGACGCGGTACGCAAGGTCAAGCAAATGATGTCTCGCTACGCCAATGTTCGCGATCTGATCCCGCTGGGCGGCTACGTGGCCGGCGCGGATCTCGTTACCGATCACGCCGTGAAGATGCACGACCGGATCGAAGCCTTCCTGTGTCAGGCGCAGGACGAGGTCGCGCCGCGCCAGGCGACGCTGGATATTCTGGCGGAGATTGCCGCATGAACGCCCGACATGTCGTTGCCGGACTATCGCAACTCGTTGCGATGCGTGCGAAGGAAGTGGATCGGCTCGAAGTCGATGTCGCCGCGCGCGACGCGGAAGGCGCTCGCTATCGCCATCATATTTCGCAAATGACTTTGCTGATGCAAAGCGTCGACACCGGTACGCACGTACATCCCGAGCAAGCAATGAACGGCGCGCGCTATCGCTCCGCGCTCGCCAATCTGATTCATCGGCACGAGCGTCAATTGGCAAAGCACGAGGCATTGGTCGCGGGCTTGCGCGCGGATTTGTGCCACGCACGCCTGCGTTACGAGCAGATCGATCGAGTTCGCAGCAAGAAGCTTGGCGCGCTCGAACTCGAGAAGCGCGCACGCGATCGCAAACTCGAAGACCAGCAGGCATCCCAGGCATGGCTGCGCAGGCGGCTGTCGCAGCAACGTTCGATATCCAACCCATTCTGATCAAGCGAGGACGCCATGTTCGGCAGTATTGGAGACCCAGTGGCAAGCGCCAAGGCGCTTACCGAAAAGTACATGCAGAATGCAGTTCAGCGCCTGAAAAGCCAGAAAGCGGGCAACGCGGTTGCCCAGGCCGGGCTTACCCGGTTACAAGGCGCGTTGAGTTCGTTTCAGACCGCGTTGAAGGCCTTATCCGGTGTTGGTGGCATCGTCAAACAAAAGGCTTCGCTGTCGAACCAGGCGCTAGGCGAAGCCACGGCGGCTGCCAGTGCGCAGCCCGGTCGTTACGCGTTCTTCGTCAAGCAGCTTGCGTCGGCGCATCAGGTGGCTTTCAAGGGCCTCTCGTCATACGGTGCCAAGGATGCGGGCACACTCGGAATCGCACTCGCGAACGGCGAATCGTTCAAGGTGGACCTATCGGCGGCCAACGCGGACGCGAGCGGCAACGTGTCGCCGGCCGAACTGGCTCGTGCGATCAATCAGGCCGCCGGCAACAAGGGCAAGGTATCTGCGTCGATCGTCACGATCGAAGATGAGCAGCGTCTCGTGCTGACCTCAGGCGGGACCGGCGAGGCCGGTGCGATTTCGCTCGACACCGGCGGCAGCCGCGATGCAGCGCTATCTGCGGTTCTGTCGGGTACGCCAGACGAACTGTCGATGGCACGAGACGCCATATTCAAACTTGGCGGGGAGAGCGGTGTCGACATCAAGCAGTCCAGCAACACTTTCACCGGCATTCAGGGCGTGTCCGTCACGTTCAAGCAGTCGATGGTCCAAGATGACGCACCGTTGTTGCTCGATATCAAGCTCGACCAAGGCGGCACGGCCGACGCCGTGCAGGCGTTTGTCGATGCATATAACAAAGCAATGGGTGTCCTGTCCGAGTTGACGAAGGTCAACCCTGACGATCCGTCAAGCGCAGGGCCGTTCGTCGGCGATGCCGGTGTGCGCAACCTCCAACTGCGGATGAACGCGCTGTTGCGCGCCACAGTGGGCGAGAAACGGATGTTGGACTACGGCATCTCGGCGGATCGTACCGGCAAACTGTCGCTCGATACGGGCAAGCTGAACGCCGGGCTGACCAAGAACCCGAACGGCCTCGACGCTCTGTTTGCCGATCCTCAGAAGGGCATCGTCGCGCGCATGGACGCCTACCTGAAGACATGGACCTCGTCCGTCGACGGTCAGGTCAAGCGTCGTCAGGAGTCCGTTGAGCTTGTTGAGCAATCGTTAAAGAAAAAGGAGCGCTCGCTCGAAGTGCAATACCGTCAGGTCTATGACCGATATCTGACCCAGTTCACGCGTGTGGCGGAGCTGCAGAAGCGGATGGAATACACGAAGCAGTTGCTCGACGACCTCCTTGGCGGACACAAGAAATGACGACCCGACATGGTTATGGCAGTTACCAGACGACGAACCTGGCGAGTCAGGCGGCAAGCGCGTCGCCGGTGCGGTTGGTGATTGTGCTGATGGATGGCCTGCTCGACGAGATGGCGCGCGCGCGCGCCCATATCGAAGCTGGACGCTACGAAGAGAAGGGCAACAGCCTGAACAAGTGCATCGGCATGCTGCATGGTCTGACCAGTGCACTCGATTTCGACGTCGGCAACGAGGTCGTCGTCAACCTTGCCCGGCTGTACGAGTACTGCACGGTACGCCTGAATGAAGCCGGACTCACTCTGGATCCGCTCCTTATCGATGAAGTCTCGATGCTGATTCGCACGCTGCGCGCGGCGTGGGAAGGCGTCGATCAACGATTCGGATGATAGACCATGGACCAGAGCGACTATGTGCTACGACTTGCAATGCGCGTACGACAAGCGATTGCGAAGTGCGATTTCGACGCGCTGGTGTGCTTGAGCGTCGAAGTACACGATATCGTGAGCAACATGGCAACCGGAACGGCGTTGACCGCTGCCGAGCTGGAAGCACTGAGACTTCTGACGATCGCGCACCGCGTCGCTATTTCGTTATTGGAAATTGAAGCCGAACGGCTGATCGAGGCGATGAACGATCTCAATGATCGCCGCGAAGTCTGGCAGGCCTATGCAGTTCAAGGGAGCCAGCAATGATGAGCGGTCTTTCGGCAATGGCCGACCTTGCGCCGGCAACGGCAGCCGACGGTAGCGCCGTGCTGGCTGCAGTGCTCGGCGTGCAGCCATCCGTGTTAACCGATGATTTCGAGTCCTTGCTGGTGGAAGGCTCCGGACTGGACGACGGCACGGACGCTACGGCGGATCCGGTGTCGGTGCTGGATCCGTGGTTGGCACTGGCGCGAGCGCCTGAAACCGAACCGCCGGCTAGCGACATGCCGTCGTTGCAGGACGGCGTGGTGGCCGCACCGGGCCTTATGCAGGCACTTGAGGCACGTGCAGTCGACACTGTCGCACCGGACCGGACGACAAGCGACACACCGGTCGATACCGTAGCAACGCAACGCCTTTCCACCATCGTTTCGTTGCCGGCACACACGCATGGGACAGCGCACCCAGTGGACTTGTACCGGCGCGGCGCGATCGAGCAAGCGGCTTTGCCGCAAGTTGGTGCGAAGGAACCGGTCGCGCCCATGCTGGCCGCACGCCTGTTCGACCATCGGTCGAGTGCGGTACCTGGGGCGCTGTTGAACCAAAGCATGAATCTCGCGACGACGCACGTGTCGCCGATCTTCGGCCCGCTCGCGTTCGGTGACGCAATCGCTCCGACAGGGCCATCGGCCGTCACGCCCGACTGCGAGGTAGGCACCCGCGCGACACAAGCCGAACTGTTGACGGACGCGGCAAGGGTACCGGAATTGGCAAAGGCACCGGAAGCGGCAATGGTACCGACAACGGCTACGGGTGCGCCGACCGCGCGTCAGCAGAAGCTGATCGACGCGTTGGGAGAGCGCCTGAGCGTGCAGATGGCTCAAGGCATGCGTCAAGCCGTGATCCGACTCGAACCGGGTTCGAACGGATCGATACGCATCGACCTACGCCAGAACGTCAACGGCATGGCAGTTCACTTGTCGGCCACTCATCCCGAGGTCGTTCTCCAGTTGCAGGCGATCGGAGAAAGCTTGCGCCAGGATCTCGGCGCGCGCCATGGTGGCGACGTGACCGTGCAGGTCTCGGCAGGTCGGCAAGGCCATGGGGAGGCGAGCGGCTCGGGCGGCCGCGAGCACCCTCCACGCGATGAGCCGCCCACGCGAGGGCCTGGTGGCGGATTGGCCTCCGCAGGAGGCGATTCAATATTCGAATTGACGCCTCGCGAATTAGCGTACGTGAAGAGGATGACGACATGAATCGGAACGCACGGCAACAAGGGCAACACGCTGCCGTGCAATCTGATGCCGGATCTGCTGCTTTCGGCTAACGAAACGAATTGTGCGAAGGGCTGCCGGCGCTGAGCGAGATGGTCCGAGGCGTACCGGCCGCGCGCACGCTGGTCGATGTGCAGTGCATGGAATAGCTCGAATCAGAAGCATTGCTCAATTTGGAATACGAACATTGTGCTGCGGCACCAATCGCACGCTCTCGTAACGTGACGGTAACGAAGGCCATGATGGACCGAATACGATGACTGCAACGATCTACACGGAATACCAAAGTGTACAGCGCGAGAACCAGACGTTGTCCCCTGCTGATGAGGCACGCTGGATGACGCAGTATGCGCCGCTGGTGAAGCGCATCGTGCGCAAGCTCGCGTCGCAGGCGGGCGGAGCGATGGAGGCCTGCGACCTCGAGCAACTCGGACTGATGGGCCTGCTCGAAGCGCTGCGTCGCTACGGCGAGCCCGATGACGAATTCGAGCATTTTGCTCTATTTCGCGTGCGGGGCGCGATTCTGGACGAACTGCGCCGCCAGGACTGGCGTCCGCGCTCGGCACGACAAGGTGCTCACCGTCTGCGCAGCACTGAGCGGGCATTGCGCCGGGAACTGCGCCGCGATCCTACGAAAGAAGAAGTGTGCAACGTGCTGAAAATCGGAGACGACGAATACGAGCAGTTGCAACTGGACGACTGCGCACAAGAGTTCGTCAGCTTTGACGCCTTGCTGGAAGAGGACGCGGAACGGTACGAGTGCGGCGGCAGCGATGGCATTGAACACCGGGCGATGCTGCGCCACTCGCTTGAACAGGCGCTGGGCGTGCTCGATGCGCGCGAGCAGCAGATCATCCAGCTCTATTACGAATTCGATCTGAGTCAAGCGGAGATCGGGGCGGTGCTGGGCCTGACGCGGGCTCGAGTCTGTCAGATCAACAAGGGTGCTCTGGTCAAGATGCGCAAGCGCCTCAGTCAGCATTGACATTGAAGAACATTGCGCCGCTCGCACAGGACGGCGCCCAGGTCGGGAAGAAATCATGCAACAGATATTTGGAATTTTGATCGTGCTTGGCTGCGTATTCGGCGGCTTCGTATTCATGGGGGGCGATTTCCGCAAGCTCTGGCAGCCTGTCGAATTGTTGATCGTCGTCGGCTCGGCCGTTGGTGCGCTGGTGCTCGGCAATTCGCGCCACGTGCTCGTCGACATGGGCAAGCAATTGCGTAAGGTGATGGGCAGGCGCAAGCGCATGGCCAACAAGGAACTTCAGCGCCAGCAACTGCTGGTGATGTATGAGCTATTGAACATTGGCAGAGACCTCAAGGCGCTCGACAACCACGTCGAGAACCCGCACGAAAGCCGGCTGTTCCAGCGCTACCCGCTGGTGCTACAAGGCCCCGAGTTGCTTACCTTCATTGTCGACAACCTTCGCTTGATGGCGATGGGCAAGATCAGTTCACACGAGCTGGAAAGCGTGCTCGAGCAGGAGTTGGTTGCCATTCAAGAGAACATCGAGTTGCCGTCGCGCTCGATCAAGAAGATTTCGGAAGCCATGCCCGGCTTTGGCATTGTGGCTGCAGTATTGGGCGTGGTGATTGCCATGGGCAGACTTGGAGACGGCGCCAGCGCGGCCGAACTGGCCGAGAATGTCGCGGCCGCCATGATTGGCACGCTTATCGGCATTTTCTTCTGTTATGGCGTTTTGGATCCGGTGTCGAATCTGATCAAGCAGGCGATGAAGGCCGAGATGTCGGAAATGGAATGCATGAAAGTGATACTGGTGGCCTTTGCTGGCGGCAAGCCACCGCTGCTGGCGATCGATGCAGGCCGTCGCATGATGCAACCGGCCTGCAAGCCAAGCTTCGCGCAGCTCGAGGGCTGGATCGGGCAATTGGACGCGGGGCGTGAATGAGCTTGGATAGCACCCACGAAAGCGTCACAGCCGAAGATGCATCCGTCGCGCCCGCGACGGCTAATCCTGCCAAGCGAGTTGAACGCCGGGCGGCCCCAATCGACTTGATCGTCAAACGCCCGGTTCGGCGCGATTACGATGACGATCATGGCGGTGGCTGGAAAGTCGCGTTCGCCGATTTCTGCCTCGCACTGCTGTGTGTGTTCATGTTGTTGTGGGCACTTAGTGCGCGCGACGAAGAGACGCGCCGCAAAATGGACACAATGGTCGACAGTGCACTGTACGACGACGACTGGGACATGCCGGCTAGTGCGCCGTTGGGGCCGAATACTCACGCGTTGCAGGACACGTCGGCGTCGCACGTGGCTGACGATGGGGCTGGCGACGTGAAGCGCAGCCAGCCGATGGCGGACAGCCGCGAGGCGATGGACGCGCTTGCCGAGCGTGTGCGCAAGCTCGGCAAGGACGCCGGGGTGCTCGACAACGTTCAAGCGATCGTCACGCCAATGGGCCTGCGGGTCATGCTGCACGATACCGAAGAGCGCGGCGTGTTCGTCAGTGGTGGTGCGGTACCTTCCGAGCCGTTTCGACCGATGCTGATCAAGCTGGGCGCGCTCATGGGCTCGATCGGCAATCCACTGTTCGTACTGGGGCACACTGATTCGGTGCCGTATCGCAACTCGGACGCCGGCTCGCGTTCGAACTGGGATCTGTCGGTGGATCGCGCGATGTCCGCCCGGTCGTGGCTGTTGCAAGGCGGCGTGAACGCCGAGCAAGTGATGCAAGTGATCGGCATGGCCGACCGGGCGCCGCTGGTGAACAATCCTCGCGCCGCAATCAATCGACGCATTGAATTTCTGGTGCTGACGCCGGAACGCGCCCGCGCTATCTGCTCCATGTTCGGCCCAGTCGACCAAGTCGTGCCGCTGACGCCGGGAATTAACGCCACGTCGGCCGGCGATCCTGACGCGGGCCGAGTCGGTGCGGAGGTCGGTGTCAAGCTCGACAAAAAAAGGACTTAACAGATCGATCCGCTTGCTCGTTCTGAAGGAGTGTGAACGGGTAACAATTTTGAGGGCCGCGGGGCCTTAGGGTGACATCATGCGAATTGCTAATCTGGCGGCACACGCCGCAGTCAATGGGACGGAAAGCGTACAGCGTTCCGAGGGCGTGCGCCACAAGCGTACTGTGGCGTCAACTGAGGTGGTGCACGAAAAGACCCGTGATCGCCTCGTGCTGGATGCAGCACGCGCCGTGCTGGACGAGACGCCGGAAATCGACTTGGTTCGGGTGGCTCGCGTTCAGGCCGCGCTGGCCGCCGGCAAAATCCGGTTCGATGCCTGCAAGCTTGCGGGCACGATTCAACGTTATCACGGAGGTAGCGAATGACGGGCACGGGTTCCCCGCACCAACTGCTCGTGGATGTTATCGCCGACTGCGTCGGCTACCGCAAGCTTGTGCAATTGCTGGAAGATCAGTTTGCTGCGGCGCGGCAACTCGATACCGTGAGGCTTGGCGTGCTCGCTGGCGTGATCGCAGCTGAGGCCGATGCGATTGACATGCGGCGCCGCTACCGCATTGAGCGGCTCGGTCAGGTGCCGGGTGCGGTGCTGGAACTTGGTCGGCGTCTGCTGGCCGACGACAGGCACGCAATGCAACGCGCATCGTTCATCGAGCGGTGTGAGGACGTGAAGCTGCTTGCGGCGCGATGCCACGCCCTCACTCGGCGCAACAGCGGCCTCTTGGTCGCGCAGTACGAGGTGATGCAGCGCCTGGTGTACGGGGAAAGCCACACCTATGTTCCGGCCTGACGTCGCATTCGTGCCCGCCGCGCCGGGTCCGTCTGCCCGCACTCCCTCTCCCGTTGCGTCCGCAAGCGAGTCGGCGATGAGCTTTGGTTCGTTGTACGCATCGCTGAATCGCGATATCCGCGGCACGATCCGTAACGGGTTCGGCCGCTCGAGCGAGCCGCAGCTTTCGTCGCAGGCGGCAGCGTGGACCAATATGATGCGAGCCCGCGCGGAAGCGCTCGCGAAGCCGCAGCAGGGTGTCTTGGGAAGCGGCGCGCCTGCGACGGGGCCGAACTTCGCCGATTCGGATCAGCAGGCCTTTCTGGCCGAGATCATGCCGCACGCTCGTCGTGCGGGTGCGATGATTGGCGCGGCCCCGGAACTGATCGCCGCGCACGCGGCGCTTGAATCCGGCTGGGGGAGCAAACCGCTGAAGAACGTACGCGGCGAGACCACGCATAACCTGTTCGGTATCAAATCGACGGGCGGATGGGCGGGGGAGTCGGCTGCTGCCGTCACCACCGAGTATGTCAACGGTTCGGCCGTGAAGATGGTCGACCACTTCCGCGCGTACCGAAGCTATGGCGGCGCCTTTCATGATTACGCCAAGCTGCTGCGCGATTCGCCCCGCTATGCCGGCGTGCGCAACGTAGGCGACGACGCTAGCGCATTCGCCAGCGCGCTCAAGCATGGTGGTTACGCGACCGATCCTGCCTACGCGACCAAGCTTGTGGAAATGGTAGGGCTGGTCAAGCGGATGGTTCGCTGACGTTCGTTATGGCCGGGTGCCGACGGCCGTGTCACCTCTACTTCGTCACGCCGACCGGCTCGACGGTGTCGGCACTGATCACCCGCGCGAAGATTACTTTGCCGGTGCTCGCGTTTTTCACGCGGATAACCTCGTCGACCGCGCCATTCTGCATGGCGGTGCCCGGCACGGATACGCGTATCGGCCCGGAATTAGCCTCGATTTGGACCGCCTGGCCGCGGTGGATGGTTTCCGCGCGGTTGAGTAGGCGCGCCTGGATCACCTGGCCGGCTTTTACCGTGCGACGCAGCATGCGCCCAACAGCAAGGGCGGGATCGGTCAGCGCATCAGGGGTGAGTGCAAAGTCACGGACATCCTGCTTGAAATCCGCTTCGTTGAGCGTGTGGCCGGAGCGCAACGCTGTTGCCGCTACCAGCACGGGCGTGTCGATATGAGCCTTCACCAGATAGGTCGTGGCGCGCGGGTCCCCCTTGCAGCGCACTGAAAAACGCATGCGGGTCAGCGTCTTGGTGTCAGTCGCGGCGATTTCGTAGGGCTCGCTGCACGTCGGGGCGGGCCGACGTGGGGACGACACCGCGACTGAAGCATGGGGTTTGGTTAGCGCGCGATCGGCAACATAGCGCTCAAGCCACGTCAGAGCCGCCTTCTCGACCTGCGGAACGGCCGGATCGCCTGGATGCGCCGCGGCGGGGGCGGGTGCCTGCGCAAAGGCTGCAAGCGGCATCGCCAACGCCGCGATGACTGCTGCCAGCACCACATGCTCGTGCGGTTGCTTGCGGGAGTGTGTCGGAGCCATCGCATCCTTTTTCTTGAACTGAATGTCGCTCGATTATAGGGCGCCGCGCGGCTGTAGCGAACGCTCGAGCGCCGTGTTCAAGTTCTGTAAAACCTCTTCGCGGCCACGTTCGCTCGCCCGTAACCTCCACCCGGTCTATGACTCAACCGCTGCCGGTAACAACCGCGTGGCACTTTCCGGAGGCAAGCCGCCACTATGGGATTGAATCTCGAACAAGCACTTGGCGTGCATTCGGCCGCACTCAAAGTGCGTGCCGAACGCACCAAGCTCCTTGCATCGAACTTGGCCAACGAATCGACGCCGGGCTACCAGGCGCGCGATCTGGACTTCCGTGCGAGCCTCGGCTACGTGCTCGCCAACGATGCCTTCGATGCCGCGCTGCGATTCGGTGGCGATGAACCGATGTACCGCGTGCCCAGCAGTCCCTCGCAAGACGGCAACACCGTCGAACTGGGTGTCGAGCAGGCGGCGTTCTCACAAAACGCGGCGGATTTCCAGGCCAGCCTGACATTCGTCAACATGAAAATCAAGGGCTTAAAGTCCGCCATCACGGGGAACATCTGATGAGCTTCAAGGACATTTCGCAGATCGCGGGTTCGGCGTTGTCCGCACAAGCGGTGCGGCTCAATACCATCGCCAGCAACCTTGCCAATGCAGGTACGTCCGGCACCGAGGAAACCGCGTACCGCGCGCGCAAACCGGTATTCGCGTCGGTGTTCCAGAACGGTGGTGCGCGCGTGCAGGTGCTGGACGTGATTGCCACCGACGACGCGCTCGCTGCTCGACATGAGCCGGGCCACCCGCTGGCAGATGAAAACGGCATGGTGTTTTACTCGAACGTCAGCGCCGTCGAGGAAATGGCCGACATGATGGCCGCATCGCGCGCGTTTTCCACCAACGTCGAGGTGCTCACGCGCATCAAGGGTATGCAGCAGGACCTGCTGCGCATGGGTGAGGGCTGAACGCGGTGGATATCCAGAACAATGTCAATAACGTCACTGGCATAGGCGGTTCGACCGCCACGTCAACAGCAGGCAATGGCGGAGGCGATGTGTCGGCCATGTTCACCCGGCTGTTGGTCGCGCAGGTCAAGAATCAAGATCCGCTCGCGCCGATGGAAGCCAATCAGTTCGTGACGCAATTCGCGCAGATGAGCCAGGTAGAAGCCATGCAGACGCTTGCCAACCTTAGCGCCGCCAACGCCAGGACGCAGGAAAGCATGCTGGTCGTGACGCTCGGGTCGCAAGTCGGATCACAAGTGCGCGTGCGATCGGAAAAGGTCGAATTGGGCGATGCGGTGGTCACCGGAAGCCTCAAGCTCGAATCGTCGGCGTCGGAGGTTGGCGTGATCCTGACCGATGCGGGCGGCACCGAGTACAGGGTTTCCCTCGGTGCAAAACAGGCGGGCGACGTCGACTTCAACATCGATCCCGCAGAGCACGGCCTGCCGCCGGGCAATTACACGCTCCGTGCGGTTGCCGACTCCGGCGAGAAGCCCCCCGTCGAGCTCGATGGCAATCTGCAAAGCGTGCGTCTCGGAACGGACGGTCGCGTGATCTTGACGATCACAGGCATTGGCGATGCAGCGGCCACGGACATCACTCGCTTTCTCGGCCGTTCAAATCAGCAACGTATGTCTTCGGAAACCGCGTCTCCCGAGAGTCTCCCCATTTCAAAGAGGTTCCAGTCATGAGTTTCAACATCGCGCTCGCCGGCATCAACGCCATCAACGGGCAGCTCAACCAGATCAGCAACAACATCGCCAACAGTGGCACGCTGGGCTTTAAATCGGGCCGCGCCAACTTCGCGTCGAGTTACATCAACGCGATGCCGTCGGGCGTATCGATCGGTTCCACCTCGCAGTCGATGGACGTCACCGGAAATTTTTCCGCGACGGGTCGCAGCATGGACGCCGCGATCGCAGGCAAGGGGTTCTTCATCTCTCGCGACACCGACGGCTCGATGGTCTATTCGCGCGCCGGTGTGTTCAACATTGACAAGAACGGCAACGTGACCGATTTCATGAGCCGCGTCGTGCAGGGGTATGGCGCGGACGGGGCACTGGGCAGCCTGACGATTCCCAGGGGCGCGATTCCCGCACAGGCGAGCAGTTCGCTGGAATACGTCGGCAATATGTCTGCCGACTGGACCAAGCCGGCGGTCTCGCCATTCAACAAGGACGATCCGAAGTCGTACAACGGCATCTCGGCCGCCACCGTGACGGATTCTCTCGGTCGCGAACATACCGTCACCCAGTATTTCGTGAAGGATGCGGGCAACAAGATGCAGGTCTATTACGCGATGGACGGTCAGGATGTCGGCAACCCCGTGGAGCTGAGCTTCGACAACGCCGGCAAACTGGTAACGCCGACCGCCACCGTAGAACTTGATCTCGGCACGCCGACCGACGCCGCACCGATGTCGATTGCAATCAGCTACGCCGGCACGACGATGTTTGGCGGCAAACAGACGACCGACAGGTGTCGGGCTGACGGCTACAAGGCCGGCACCGCGACCGGTGTGTCGCTGGCCGAGGACGGCTCGATCGAGGTGCAGTACAGCAACGGCAAGAAGCTGTCGGCCGGCCAATTGGCCATCGCGACGTTCCAGAACGAAAACGGCCTGGTGCCGGTGGAGGGTTCCGCCTGGCAGGCCAGTTCCGCTACCGGTGAACCGCTGGTCGGCAAGCCGGGCGCCGGCATGGCCGGCAAGCTCGCCGTGCGGGCGGTCGAGCAGTCGAACGTGGACATGACCGCGGAGCTCGTGAGCCTGATGGGCGCGCAGCAGAACTACCAGGCCAACTCGAAGGTGCTGTCGACCGAAAACGAAATGATGCGCGCGTTGATGCAGGCGCTGTAACGCGATGGACAACTTCCTCTACACCGCGATGACAGGCGCCGAGCATTCGCTGCGCGCGCTCAACGTGCGAGCCAACAACCTCGCCAATGCACAGACCAGCGGCTTTCGCGCCGATCTGGCCAGCGTGACAAGCGAGGCAGCCAGGGGTTATGGCTACGACTCGCGTTACCACGCAACGCTCACGTCGACGCATGTGAATCACGAGCCCGGCAAGATCAGCGAAACGGGTCGCACGCTGGATGTGGCTATCGACGGAGCCGGCTATCTGGCGGTGGAAACCGCTCAGGGCGTGGCGTACACGCGAGCTGGCGCGCTCACGCTCGATGGCGACGGCGCACTGACCCTGAACGGTAACGCCGTATTGGGGGAAGGCGGTCCGATCGTGCTGCCCGAGCACGACGCGTTGACGATCGGCGCGGACGGCACGATCTCCGTCGTGACGGCGGGCGAGAAGGATGTGCAGGACGCGGGTCGACTGCTGCTGGTGAACCCGGAGCCGACCGACCTGGTGAAGAACGCGCAGGGCCTCATCGTTTCGCGCACGGGTACCGACTATCCGGCCGACGACAGCGTGACCGTCAAGGGGGGCCATTTGGAAGCCAGCAACGTGTCGGCCGTCGAGGAAATGATGCAAACGATGTCGCTGACGCGCTCATTCGAGATGCAGATGAAGCTATACAAGGTGGCCGATGAAATGGCCGATGCCGGCAACCGGCTCATCCGCGGGTAAGCGCTCGGGTGGACCGGCGCCAAACGAATCAACCAACACTAAAGAGCGACGATGAATCACGCAATGTGGATCAGCAAGACGGGCATCCAGGCCCAGGACGCGAAGCTGCAGGCGATTGCCAACAATCTTGCGAACGTCAACACGGTCGGCTTCAAACGCGATCGTGCCGTGTTCGAAGACATGTTCTACCGTGCCGAGCGCCAGCCCGGCGCTCAGGTCTCTGACAACGCAACGGGGCCGGGCGTGCAACTCGGCAACGGCACGCGGATTGCCGGTACGCAAAAGGTGTTCACCACCGGCGCGCTCCAGGAGACCGGCCAGCCGCTGGACGTGGCCATTGTCGGCAATGGCTTTTTGCAGGTAGAGATGCCGAACGGCGAAGTGGGCTACACGCGCGCCGGCCAGTTGCGCCTGAGCGACCAGGGCCGGCTGACCAATGCACAGGGCCTGCCTCTCTTGCCGGGTATCGACATTCCACCCGAGGCGGTTGGCATCACCATCAGCGAGAACGGAACGGTGTCGGTTTCGACGGGCGCAGGCAAGACGCTGGCCGAAGTCGGTCAACTTCAGCTTGCCCAATTCGTGAATCCGGCTGGCCTGCTCGCATTGGGTGGCAACCTGTACGCAGAAACCGTTGCCAGCGGCGCGCCCACCGAAAGTGAGCCCGGTCAGAATGGCATCGGAACGATCAAGCAAGGTGCGCTCGAGGGTTCCAACGTATTGGCCGTGGAGGAAATGGTCGAGATGATCGCTGCCCAACGCACCTACGAGATGAACACCAAGGTGCTGTCGGCCGCCGACAACATGATGCAGTACCTGTCGCAGGCGGCGCGCTGATGACGGTCACCCGCTTCGTTGCCATGGGCGGTGTGCTGGCTTTGCTGGGCGGCTGTGCGACCGGGCCGTTCGATCGTTCGCTGCCGGACTTCGACGACGGCATGCCCGATACTGTTTTCGATGTCCGCCGAGGCACCGCGGGCGGCGTGCTGGTTCCCGATCAGGCATGGTCGCTCACGTCGGACGTGCGCGCCTTCCGCGCCGGCGACGTGTTGACGGTGGATCTCGAAGAGTCGACCCAGGCGAGCAAGAAGAGCGGCACGCAGGTCGGCAAGGACAGCAGTCTCAGCGCCAAGAAGCCGTCGCTGTTCGGCAAGGCGCTGCCGGTCGAGGCCGAACTCGGCACGAAGAGCGGGTTCAACGGCGCGGGTTCCAGCTCGCAACAAAACACGCTGCGCGGCTCGGTGACGGTGGTGGTGCTGCGCGTGATGCCCAACGGCCTGCTGCAAGTGCGGGGCGAGAAGCGCCTCGTGCTCAACCAGGGCGAAGAGAACGTGCGTCTGGCGGGTTACGTGCGTGCCGCCGACATCGACTCGAACAATCGTGTGTCATCTCAACGCGTGGCGAATGCGCGCATTACCTACGCGGGCCGTGGGTCGCTGGCGGACGCAAATCAGCCTGGCTTGTTGACCCGATTCTTCAACAGCCCGTGGATGCCGTTCTGAGTTGACGACGAACGGACTGAACCAGGTCGACGCCCAGTCGACCACAGGATGAAACGATGAAACCAATCCGACTAACCACCCGTGTCGCCGCCCTGGCTATCGTAATCGGCATCGCGCTGAGCAACACAATTGAAGCGCGCGCGCAGACCGTCGGTAGCCTGGTCGACGTAGAGGGCGTGCGTGAGAATGCGCTTGTCGGCTACGGCATCGTGGTTGGCTTGGCCGGATCGGGTGACGGCACGCAAGCCAAGTACACCACCCAGTCGCTGACGAATATGCTCAAGCAATTCGGCACGCGACTGCCGGAAAATATCAACCTGCGTTCGCGCAACGCGGCCGCGGTGATAGTGAGCGCGACTTTCCCGCCGGGCTATCGGCGCGGCCAGAAAGTGGACGTGACCGTTTCATCGCTCGGCGATGCGAAGAGCCTGCGTGGCGGAACACTTCTGATGACCCCGTTGCGCGCGGCGGACGGCGACGTCTATGCGCTGGCGCAAGGCAACCTGGTGATTCCAGGTCTGAACGTGCAAGGGCGCAGCGGTACCAGCGTCACCATCAATACGCCCACCACGGGCCGGATTCCCAAGGGTGCGACGATCGAGCGGGAGATTGCCACCGATTTCGCCGACACGCCCACCGTACGCTTGAACCTGAAACGTCCGGATTTCCAGACCGCCTCCAGTATCGCCGACGCGATCAACGACGCACTCGGCAGCGAACTCGCCAGCACGGTGGACGCCACCTCGGTGGATGTGGTCGCCCCCCAGGTGCCGAGCCAGCGCGTGGCGTTCGTTGCCCGCTTGAACGCGCTGAAGGTGAGTAAAGGCGAGGAGGTGCCGCGCGTTGTCTTTAACTCGCGCACCGGTACGGTCGTTATCAGTCAGGGAGTGACGGTCAAACCGGCGGTCGTCTCGCACGGCTCGCTCAAGGTGACGATTGCCGAAGGCACGATGGTCAGCCAGCCGAACGCATTCGCCAACGGCAGCACCGTGACGGCGCCCGTGAGCGAGATCGGGGTGACGCAGGCGGGCGGCAATGCGTTTCAGTGGACATCGGGCGCTAGCCTGCAAGCGATCGTCGACACGATTACCCGCACCGGCGCCACGCCGGATGACCTGATGGCGATCCTGCAAGCCCTTTCCGAAGCTGGCGCGCTGACGGGCGACCTGGTGGTGATTTGACGAGGAAGTTGATTATGACGCTTGAACCCGGATACCTGTCACACGCACAGTACGCCGCAATTGAGATCGTGGCCGTGAAGGCATCGGATTCAGCTTACCGGGCGCGCGTGGAAGAGGCAGCAGTGAAATTCGAAAGCCTTTTCATCGCCCAGATGCTGAGCGAAATGAAGAAGGCGACCGACCAGCTCAAGGGGGACGATTGCTTTGCCGACCGTTCCAGCGAAGCAATGCTTGACTACGCGAACCGTGCGGTGGCCGATACCATCGCGAAGCAACGTGGTTTTGGCATCGCGGACACGCTGGTCGCGCAGATGCTGCCGCCTGACGCGACGCCGTCGAAAGCCTGATGCATTAACACATTCACCGCCACATTTTTTGTACTCGAACGTCACTATGAAGATTACCCAAATAGGTTTGTCAGGCGCGCTCGGGGCGCGAGCAGCAATGGACAGGTCGGCACGCAACACGGCAAACCAGCAGACCGTCGGTTACACGCGCCAGGGTGTGCTGCGAACCTCGCGCGTGAGTGGTGGTGTCGATGCGAGTTCGGTGATCCGCTTCGGCAATCACACCAATACGCAGCAGAAGTGGGCGTCGCACGGATCGGTCGGCGAGCACCGGGCGGCGGAATCGTATTTCCGTCAGCTCGAGGAAGTGATGGGGCTCAAGGACGGCAGCATCAAAGTCTCGATGGGCAAGTTCTTCAGCGCACTGGATGCGGCCAGTGCCGATGTGGCTAACTCCGCGCTGCGGCAGCAGGTGCTGCTGGCTGCCGGTGGCATGGCGAAGAGTTTCAATAGTGTGCAGCAGATGATGCGTGGCCAGCTCGATACGCTGCGCCAACAGAGCGCGGCCACCGTGGAGCAGATCAACGGTCTATCCCGAACTGCCGCCGAGTTGAACCGTCTCGTCGCCGAAGCGGAAGCCAACGGTGGTGCACCATCCGAGCTCATCGATCAGCGCGACCAGGCCATCGACCAGTTGGCGGCGCTGGTCGATATCCGCACGGTTCGTCAACCCGACGGCACCGTCGACGTGAGTCTCGCCGGCGGTACGCCGCTGATTGCGGGCCATCAGGTCGCAAAGATGAGAGTGGAAACGCTGTCCGGCGGCACGTTCGAACTCAAGCTGGAACTGGCCGGCACGCAGTATTCAGTGGACGGCGCCAAGGTCGGCGGTGAACTGGGCGGCTTGTCGTCTTTTGCAAAGGACACGCTGCTGCCGCAGATGGACGCTATCCGCTCGCTGGCGGCCGAACTTGCGGGCAGCTTCAACGAGCAAGTCACTGCTGGCTTCGGCATGGGAGGTTCGCCGGGCAAGGCGTTGTTCACGTTCAATCCGGTAACGGGCCACTTGACGGCTAACGAGATGAAGCCCGAGGAGCTCGGTTTTTCGGGCGATCCAAAGACCCCGGGCAACAGCGACAATCTTCTCAAGCTGATCGAACTGCGCTCCCGACGGATCGATTTGCCGGGCTTCGGCGAGTCCTCGTTGGGCGATGCGTACGTCCAACTCGTCGGGAAGCTTGGTGCGCAGAGTGAGCAGAACCAGTCGAGTTTGGCAATCGCCGTGAATGTTCGCCAGCAAGCGGAAGAAGCGTGGCAGTCGCTGTCCGGAGTCAGCATGGACGAGGAAGCCGTCAATCTTTCCGAGGCCCTTCAGATTTACTCGGCCAACATGAAAGTGATTTCCGTCGCAAAGGAATTGTTCGACGCGACGATGCGCGCTTTCTAAGCGGGATTGAATGGATGGCACGCACCTGCGAGCGTTGTGAGCCAATGAAGAGACGCCAGGAAGCCGTTCTGTCGAAGGTGAGCGGCATCAAAGAGCCCCGTTTGGCAATCGCAATTGTCGATGCAGTGCGGAAATCCGGTGCGATCGGTATGACGGTGTGTAGTCGCCCATACCGGAAAGGCCGAAAGACCGCTACGGCGGCGTAAGCAGCGGCACGGCGCGTCGAACACTAACGTTTAATTTGGTAAACAGCACATGCGTATCGCCAGTCAACACTTCGGCAACACCATGCTCGCGACGCTACGCGCGTCGAACAGCAAGGCCGCCGATCTCACGTCCAAGATATCCACGGGTCAGCGAGTGCAGCGCGCATCGGACGACCCGATTGCGGCCGCGCGGCTGCTGCTTATTGAGCGCGACACCTCGGTGCTGGAGCGTTATCAGAAGAACATCGACACGCTGTCGGTGCGCTTGCAAAAGAATGAGGCGCATCTTGACGGCATGCTTGGCACGGTGATGTCCGTGCAAGATTCGTTGCTGTCTGCCGCCGACGGCAGTCGCAGCGCGGCCGATCTGAATGCGCTCGCCGCGCCACTGCGCATGCGGCTCGACAACCTGAAGCAAGCCGCCAATGCCAAGGATGGCGATGGCAACTTTCTTTTCTCCGGTTCGCAAACGAATGTGGCGCCGGTCGCATATGACGCGACCGCGCCTGTCGGCAGCCGCTACTCGTACGCCGGCAACGGTGAACTGCAGCAAGTGGTGATCGGCCACGGCGTCACGCAGCACGCCAACGTCACGGTCGAGCCTCTGGCCGATGTGATGAACAAGCTCGAAGCGGCCATTGCGGCCATGGAGAATCCTGACGTCAATCCGAGCGCACCGGCGGTGCGACGCGTCTTGACGGCGGCGTTGGACTCGGTCAAGCGCAACGGTATCGATGCACTGAGCATGAAGATTACTGATCTAGGCGGTGCCCAGAACACGCTGGATCTGATGAGCGAGAATCATTCAGCGCAGCTTGTCGCCAACGGGCAAGCCGTTAGTCTGGTAGGGGAACTGGACTTTGCCGAGGCGATCGACCAGTTAAACAACTACATCGCAGCCGTGAAAGGTTCGTACGCGATTTATACGCGCATGACGCAGTTGTCGTTGTTCGACGCAATCTGAGGCCGCGTTCATGAAGATGGGATCTACCACACCCGTTCGCGGTCAGTTGGTTTCCCGGCGTGACGATGCACATGTGGCCAGCCGCGCGCAGCGGGGTGCTCGTACGAAGCACGCCGCCGCACTCACCGCGACACCGATTGCCCACCTGCCGGCATCGGGAATTTCCGCCGCGGCGCCGCGCTTCCCGGAAGTGTCGGTCGCCTTTACCGCACGCCACGCACAACTGAACGCCGACGTGACTGTCGCGCAGCGTGCGCTCGCGTTTGTCGAGACGGCCGCTGGGCAGTTGCGCGGCTTGAAGAGGGCAATCGGCATGGTCTTGAGCGGCGCGGAACGCGGAGGCGATGGTGCTGCTGCACTTATCGAGAAATTCGGCTCGCTCTGGCGCGACCGCGCGGTGCTGGCGGGCGGTGTGCTGGATGCGCAGTTGGCGGTGCATCCGGCCGCCGATGCAGTATGTACGTTCCGCATGCGCGCGCTCGATGTCGAGCAATGGCGAAGCGGCGGTGCGGAAACGCTCGTTTTCCACCCGGCCGGGTTGGGCAAGCAGCCGATAGCGGTCAGCTTTGGCGATGCGCCGCTGGACGCAGCCGCCTTTGTGGGCGAGCTGGACCGTGCACTGGCCTGCAGGGGTGTTCGCGCGGCGCTGGCCGTGGACGGCCAGATTGATTTCACCGTGGCGGAATCGCGCTGGCCCACCGTGCGCGATCATCTGATGGTGCAGGGCGGAGGCAGGCGGTTCCCTGGAGGCCGCCCCAGCCGCGCGCAAGTCGACGCGATGCCGGAAGCCGTCGATCCCGCGCGCTGGCAAGTGACCGACCGCGTGTCGCAACGCGCGGCATTGCGCGACGTGGTGCGCGCGCTCGACGGGCTGACGCAAGCGGACCGCACGCTGCGCGCCCACCTCGATACCAAGGGACAAGCCCTGCAAGGCGACAAGAACGGCCCCGCAGTCGCACAGGCGGCGACCGACCTTCAGTCGGTATCGGATGCGCTTGCCGAGTCGGCGGACTTCAAAGTGCTGTCCGTCGTTACGTCGACGTTGTCTGGTCTGAGCCGCAGGAGAGTCGAAGCACTACTTGTGCATTGACGGTGTGGGGTGAGAAAACGCCGCACGGTCCCGATGTGGGCACGCACGTACGTGCGTGAAGTATGCCCCGGGATCGAAGTCGCTCAATGGCGTCGTGTCGATTAGACAACCCATCGCTGCCGCGTTCGACGCCAGGTTTGGAACTGACGAACGAGTTGTTGCGCCTCCCGATCGCGATACCACGCAGCGCTCGCTCGGCAATCCGGTTGCGGATCGCGGCCCCGCACGTCGCTGCGGCTTCCCGACACGATTGGAAGAGCGCGATGACGATTTCGCACTGCTTTACCCGTATCGAGTCAACATCGGGGGCTGAATCTCAACGCGCCTCCCATACGGAAGTCCGGATGTCTCCGGCAGGAGTTGGAACCGAGCGGCGTGGCGCTGATTGAAGACGCACGCCGCGCTGCTCACGTCATCCCCGAATTTCTCTAACGCCGCCGGCTCGAAGCCTGTGCCGAGGCCAACCCGAAACTCATTTGAGACATTTCTGATCGATGTGGCTTGCCACTGTCGGTACCATCAATTTCATTGGACTCCGCCGACAGGGTTCAAAATCTTGGCCACTGGAAACGAAAGGAGAGGGCTTCGGTGAATAACAATCGATGCGAAAACAAGGTAGTCGTTCTGGAGGTCCACCCCGGTGACTATCATCATGTAGAGCGGGCCGCAGAGAGGTTGGGCTACGGAACCCCGGAGTTTGTGATGTTGAGTGCCTCGCTCGTCGCATCCGCCATCGCGAACGGCGACGATGCACTAAGAACGCCGGCGGCATTGCGCGAGAGCACTGATCGTTGGTCTCGATGACGCAAGGCGTCGAGCTGTACTCCAGGCGGTTAACCTCGCTCGACATCCCGGTCATCAAGTGCAATGCGTAGCCGTTAGTCGTTGGTCACGGGGCTCGACCCGGGATGGCCTCAATGATTTCGATTAGCAATCCTACTGTGAAAACGGCGGGCACAAATAAGAGTTGTCTGATTGGGTCGGGCTGACCGGAGGCAGAAAATGTGATTGGCGTGCGCATCCTGTTGCGCTGCCCCTATTAATCATTCGTGGAGTATGTATGCATCAATCAATCGTTCGTGCGTGTCTGCTGGGCGCGGTCGCAGTTGCCGGTACCGCGCACGCGGAGGTCAAGCAGCAGTCCTTTGAGATCAAGCTGAGCGCCGAGGTGCCGGCGGTGGGCGGCTTCGAGATCAAGGAGGAGGGTTGGAACAGCGCCGAGCCGCTGAAGCTCGATTGGAACGAGGCCGAAAAGAAGTTCGATACGAAGAAGAAGAGCGTGTTTGCGAAAAGCGGGGTAGGCAACGTGCAGGTCAAGTTCTCGACCTCCGATGACCTGAAGCTCAGCCACCAAACGAAAGAGGACGCGTTCTTCAAGTTGGGTGTCAAGGTCGGCGGCAAGGATGTCGGCGTTGATCCCGTCGAGGTGGTGACGAAGGACGAAGCGAAGAACGGCAAGTCGATCGAAGTGGAGATCACGCCGGGGGAAGCGAGCGATGCGATGAAGGATAGCCTGGTGGCGGGTGACTATGCGGGCACGGTGTCGCTGATGTTTGAGACTAAGGTCGACGGGTAAGGAGGAACGCGGTGAAAAAGCTGGTATTGGCAGTTGCAGCGAGTGCATGGGCTATGTCGGTGTATGCGGCAAATCCGGATCCGATCAATCTCAATGTTCAGATCAAGGGCGAGGTGCCCTCGCAGGATTTTTTTGATGTTACGGTGAACAGCGGAGATTTGGATAACGTTGTCTTTACGCATCCGGACGGGTGGACGAAGGGCGGCTCGTCAAAAGTTGAGCTGAGCTGGAAGGTGCGCAGCAGCTATGGTCGAGTCCGCATGCAGGCCGGTAATATGGGTGAGAAGGTATATATTAAAAACGCTAGTGGCGACGCTATGCAGGTCGGCTGGAATGTCTCGACGCCCAACAATGGGGTCATGGTGGGTCCCTATTTCGTAGGGACTCAGCACGACGTTGTTGATGCAGAGGTAGCGAAGACGGGGAGCCTGGTGAGGTTGGCACTGTGGGCAACGCCCAATGGAGCGCCGCGCCCCGGAGAATACAGTGGAACGTTTCCAGTAGTCTTCGAAACCGGGTTTGAGGAGTGACTTTGGCCCATGCCTCGGCACGGGCGACACCTTTATCCCTCTGCGCCAATCTGGTGGTGGAGAGGGATTTTCTATGAAGCTTGTGACTCTCTGCGTCGCTCAATTGGGTTAGTGCATCTTCGAAAATGAGTCTTGTGGGCTTCGTCTCGCGATGGTTAGAGGTCACCATCGCAAGAATTAGAGATGGTCATGTTTCTTCCGTTTCCATCGTCACTGATGTCGATGCAAGACATGCAGGATGCAGTTTAATGCCGCGCCGTCATGCACTGTGCGTCGGCGTCCACCTTTGGGTGAAGGCCTGAACACCGGAATCGGCGGCTCTAGTGCCGCCCGTAACTAGTTACTGATTTTGCGTCTGACCGTGCCGCAACAATATGGCACTGAGAGCTTTGCGCCTCGGTTGTGTTATCAGCTCTAATCGATCCTATATTCATCGGCAGCGTACAAGATATGAGTTGTCTGATTGGGACGGCTGACCAGAGGCAGAAAATGTGATTGGCGTGCGCATCCTATTGCGCTGCCCCTATTAATTTTTCGTGGAGTATGTATGCATCAATCAATCGTTCGTGCGTGTCTGCTGGGCGCGGTCGCAATTGCCGGTACCGCGCACGCAGAGGTCAAGCAGCAGTCCTTTGAGATCAAGCTGAGCGCCGAGGTGCCGGCGGTGGGCGGCTTCGAGATCAAGGAGGAGGGTTGGAACAGCGCCGAGCCGCTGAAGCTCGATTGGAACGAGGCCGAAAAGAAGTTCGATACGAAGAAGAAGAGCGTGTTTGCGAAAAGCGGGGTAGGCAACGTGCAGGTCAAGTTCTCGACCTCCGATGAGCTGAAGCTCAGCCACCAAACGAAAGAGGACGCGTTCTTCAAGTTGGGTGTCAAGGTCGGCGGCAAGGACGTTGGCACCGATCCCGTCGAGGTGGTGACGAAGGACGAAGCGAAGAACGGCAAGTCGATCGAAGTGGAGATCACGCCGGGGGCGGCGAGCGATGCGATGAAGGATGGCCTGGTGGCGGGTGACTATACGGGCACGGTGTCGCTGATGTTTGAGACGAAGGTCGACGGGTAAGGAGGAATGCGGTGAAAAAGCTGGTATTGGCAGTTGCGGCGAGTGCATGGGTTATGACGGCGTATGCGGCCGCTCCCAACCCGATCGAATTCAACGTCCAACTCGCCGGTAAAGTGCCGGCGCCGGATGTCTTTGACGTAAAGCCCAAGGGCGACTGGGATGGCTCAAACGTAGCACTCGACGTGCCACACGATTGGGACTGGAATAACGGAACAGCTATAGGGATAGCAGAGGTCCAATGGAATGTGAAAAGCACCTACGGACCGGTCCGTATTAGGCTCGAGTCTTCGCTGCGGGGTAAAGAAGTCTTGGAAAACCGTGGGGTGCTCGTTCACGAAAGTGGTGACGATTTTGTCGAGCTTGAAGCCAATACAACTAATGCGGTCAAGCGTGGGTGGACGGATTGGCGCGCAATGAACGGCAGCAGCGGACGGGAAGTCTTGACGGCCGAGGATGCCGCCAAAGGCGACGGATGGGTCGGTGTCCGCTTGCGCCTGCTGGCTCCTGGCCGCACTCCGCGTAGCGGTACCTACACTGGCTCGATGACTGCGACCTTCGAGACCGGCATCGAGGATTAAGGTGGTGCTTTCGCGCGTGCATGTGCGGTGCTCCCCGCCAGCGCACGACGACGGATTCGCCTCTATAAGTTGGGGCGAATCCGTCTTTCCACAGGCGCCGGTTAAATGGCCATTGCGTGCCGCTATCGCATTAACTTGAATGGTCCAAAGAACTTACTGCAAGTGTCAATTGTTCATCATGATGAAAAGGCTCGTTGTGGCAATTGTTGCCAGTGCATGTGTAATGTCGGCGTATGCCGCAGATCCGAACCCGATCGATTTCAACGTTCAACTCGCCGGTAAAGTTCCGCTGCCGAATGTCTTTGAAGTAAAGTCAGTCGGTTGGGAAAATGGTGAGGAGGCCAGATTCGACATTCCGGAGGAGTGGGATGATCAGATGAAAGTTAAAAAAGAACTCCAATTCCTGGTAAAAAGTAGCTATGGCGCTATTCATATGAAGGCGTGGTTGACTTCGGGTGAGCAAAAGGCGAATGCTAAAGACGACTGGTATCTCCAGAGCGCCGATGGAAAGTCGAGGGTCGGTTTGTTGCGACAGGTGTCCATTCCCGGCAAGCAGGATTTAATATGGGCCGACAGGGATAAATTGGAGATCGCAAGTAAAGATCATGCTGCAAAAGGTGCTCAAATAAAATTGGTTCTGACTGCTTTGCTTGGAGATAGCGCGAAAATAAAAAGGGGCGTTCCGCATACCGGGACTGTGTTTGCGGTCTTTGAGACGGATCTCGAAGGCTAAGGGAGTTGTATGTGCGATAGGTCATGGTGTTTAGTGTATATGGCTTGTTCGTCGGTGAGGCCGCTCTTTGACGTCTTCGCGGTTGACGTGGGCGCACGGCGCGAAGCAGTAACCTTTAGACTCGGAATCCAACCTCCGCTCGGGCTAAAACCGGGCGGCAGATCATCAATCCATGTGTATAGCCGTTAGTCGATGACCATCGCGAAATCCTCGAGGAGCGGTGGCGATGGCATCGTTAGTGATCCTGTCTTCATTGGCAGTGCACAAATAAGAGTTGTCTGATTGGGTCGGGCTGACCGGAGGCAGAAAATGTGATTGGCGTGCGCATCCTGTTGCGCTGCCCCTATTAATCATTCGTGGAGTATGTATGCATCAATCAATCGTTCGTGCGTGTCTGCTGGGCGCGGTCGCAGTTGCCGGTACCGCGCACGCGGAGGTCAAGCAGCAGTCCTTTGAGATCAAGCTGAGCGCCGAGGTGCCGGTGGCGGGCGGCTTCGAGATCAAGGAGGAGGGTTGGAACAGCGCCGAGCCGCTGAAGCTCGATTGGAACGAGGCCGAAAAGAAGTTCGATACGAAGAAGAAGAGCGTGCTTGCGAAAAGCGGGGTAGGCAACGTGCAGGTCAAGTTCTCGACCTCCGATGACCTGAAGCTCAGCCACCAAACGAAAGAGGACGCGTTCTTCAAGTTGGGTGTCAAGGTCGGCGGCAAGGACGTCGGCGTTGATCCCGTCGAGGTGGTGACGAAGGACGAAGCGAAGAACGGCAAGTCGATCGAAGTGGAGATCATGCCGGGGGAAGCGAGCGATGCGATGAAGGATAGCCTGGTGGCGGGTGACTATGCGGGCACGGTGTCGCTGATGTTTGAGACTAAGGTCGACGGGTAAGGAGGAATGCGGTGAAAAAGCTGGTATTGGCAGTTGCGGCGAGTGCATGGGCTATGTCGGTGTATGCGGCAAATCCGGATCCGATCAATCTCAATGTTCAGATCAAGGGCGAGGTGCCCTCGCAGGATTTTTTTGATGTTACGGTGAACAGCGGAGATTTGGATAACGTTGTCTTTACGCATCCGGACGGGTGGACGAAGGGCGAATCGTCAAAAGTTGAGCTGAGCTGGAAGGTGCGCAGCAGCTATGGTGGAGTCCGCATGCTGGCCGGCAACTTGAATGAGGAGGCATCTATTGAAAACGTTACTGGCGACGCCATGCCGATCCGCTGGAACGTCTCGACGCTCAACAATAGTAACGGCTTCGTAGGCCCCTATAAAGTGGGGACTTGGCGCGAGGTTGTTGATGCAGAGGTAGCGAGGACGGGCGGACTGGCCAGGTTGGCACTGTGGGTAAAGCTTGATGGAGCGCCGCGCCCCGGATCATACAGCGGAACGTTTCCAGTAGTCTTCGAGACCGGCATCGAGGATTGAGATTGTGCTTTCGCCCGTGCATGTGCGGCTCCCCGCCAGCGCACGACGACGGGTTCGTCCCTATAAACAGGGGCGAACCCGTCTTTTCTCAGGCGTCGGCTCTATCGCTAATTTCGTGCCTGCACGGCGCTGGCTGTCCAATTCAACCGGCGCCGCTTTTCATTATTTAATAATCTCCAGATTTAACAACCCGCTTCAGCCGCGTCCTGACCTCCCAAATCAGATTTCTCTGATTCGTTTCGGACATTCAATTTCCCATAATTGCCTCAGTCGACACCGACCGCATCCCGTCGGCGTTGCGCTTTCCGGCCGTCCACACCGATAAATTGCCGCGCGTCCGCTGCGGTGGTTTTGCTTGCGTGGCTCTGGAGCGCGTTTCGCCCATACGGCGTATCCGGTTTCGATTGTCCCGCGCATCCACCGGGTTATCCATTTAACCGAATTTAAAGAATGTTGGAGCAGCTATGCCAAAAATGAGCAAGATCAGCGTCGCTATTTTTCTTGCCATTGGCGCGCTGTGCCAACAGGGTGCGTTCGCGCGTGCGGAGGTGGCCGGCTCGGGGGCGGACCTGTTCGAGCAGGCGGAGCAGCTTCCGGCGGATTTTCTCGAGCAACTGTTCGATTCGCCGCTGATTGTGCGCATCGATTTTGACGGTCATTCGGCAGGTGAGGGCACCATCACGTTGAGTCGGGATGGAAAGGTTCAGTTGGTGGCGCTCTCGGATGAGCAGCACGGCGGCATCGACCAGGGCGATCGCGCGCTGATCGAAAAATTTCTGCGTGAGCCGCGTGCGCTTGGCGCCTGCGCGACCAACTGCGATGGCGTGCTCGCGCTTCACTACAACCTCCAGGACTCCGTTTTATCGATCGTGACGCGCCGCGCGGAACAGGATGGTGAGCAGAAGAAATATCACCCGCTGCCGGCCAGCGGAAGCACTGGCCTGATTACGTACAACTACCTGAATCTGACGGGTGGCCAGGGCCGTGAAATCGGCGGACGGTATGCGTTCGACGCCATCGGCAGCGTGGGAAACTGGTCGATCACGAGCGGACTGCAGGCGACGCAGAACCGCGGCATGCGGCGAGCCAGCGAGATTGAATACTCGGTGCCCCGGCTGTACGCGCAGCGCGAGTTCGAGGGCAAATTTGCGCGCGCGGGCTTCTTTACGCCGGACCTGGCAACGGGTATTCGGCCTCCGCGCATGCCAGGCGGAGGCGCGGCGACGACGCTTGGGGTGATGTTTGGTACGTCCGAAGCACGCGAGGTTGAAGGCGCGCGCCCGAGCCTCTATCCCGTTTATGTGACCGCGAATCGCCAGGGCATGGTGGAAATCTACCGCAATGGCGCATTGATCCACAGCCAATCGGTGCAACCGGGGCTGCAGGTGGTCGATACGCGCCCGCTGCCCAGCGGCATTTATGAAGTGGAGATCCGGCTTGTCGAGGATGGTCAGGTTGCGTCCACGCAGAACGAGCTTATCTACAAACCCGCGGCATGGAGCGATCCTACACAACGGTGGAAGTACGCATTCTTTGCTGGACAGGAACGCAACCTGATCGGCGAGGATCGCTCGCACGCGTTCACCGCGGGTGGCGCGATCAACTACCTCGCCCATCCGCGGGTCGTGCTCGGTGCGTCGGCGCAGCATGTGGCCGACGCCAACGTATTCGGCGCGTCGCTTGACTGGCAGTTTACCGACCGTGCGCGAACCTACTGGAATGTGTACCACTCGTCGAAGCACGGAGTGGGCGGCGATGTGCAGATCCTGATGCCGTACCGGGACGGGAGCGTATCGCTGAGCCACAGCCAGCGCTGGCAACGCAACGACCGGCGCCAGCGGAATGCGCGCGCGAGTGTGCGCAGCGGCAAGGTGCATGACTCGGCGATCACGTGGAGCCATCGCTTCACGCCGCAAACGAGCATCATGTCGCGCGCTTCATACGCCAGCGGCGCGACGAACGGCCTGGGTGTCGATTTGTCGGTTTCGCATCGACATAGCCTGTTCGGCAACGATCTCACCTGGCGTTTGTCCGGCTTCGATCGTCCCACCGGGACGTTGGCGAGAACCCGCAACCGAGGCGTCGATCTTGGCTTGAGTATTGCGCTCGGCAAGGAAAAGCGCAGTTACAACGTGAACCTCGGAACGCGAAGCGGCTCGGATGGCCAGCGTGATCAGTATGCGTCGCTGGGCGTACGACAGGAGCTCGACGCCGGCTTCTTCAAGTCGGTGGGGGCCAACGGAACCGTCGACCGGTATGGCTTGAGCGTGGGTGCCACCACGCAGTTCGAACATTCGGTGGCGCGCGGCGATGCGTTCCTCCAGCGCTCGTCCAAGGAAGGGGGCATTGCCGGCGGGATGAACCTGTTCAGTACCGTTGGCACGAACGGCAAGTCCGCTGCCGTATCCGGCAAAAGCAACGCCTTCAATGGCGAGTCCGCGGTGATTGTGGACCTGGCATCCGATTTCGAGGAGGTCAAGGTGCGTGCGCAGGACACCGCGGGGGGCAGCATTGAACTGCGCCCGGGTCGCAATCTGGTTCCCGTGTCGGCCTATCGCGCGGGTCGACTCCAGTATTTCTTCGATCGATCGCAGGCGCCGGCGGCGACGCTGCAGCCGGCCGTGACCCATTACCACCTGAACAAGGGCGGCGTCGGGTACGAGAAGGTGCACGTCATGAAGACGATGACGGTGATCGGCCGACTGGTCGACCATGCAGGCAATCCGGTGCGAGCCGCTCACCTGTCCAGCCCCGCGGGCCGGTCGGTCACGGAGGCCGACGGATTTTTCGCGCTCGAGGTGAGTCACGCCAAGCCGGTCGTCAAGGTCGAGAAAGGGGGCAAGCCGCTCTGCACGCTTCACCTGAAGCCGCAGGACCATCAAATGGAAGGGGACTCTCTGATTGTCGGGGAGTTGGAATGTGAACAGGAGCAGACCAATGCCGATTCAGCGGAGAACCATGATGAACAGGGGTAATCAGAAGGGTAGCGCCAACCGCGGCGTGCGCGCATCGACCGCCCGAGCGCTCATCGTGCTCATGCGATGGCTGGCCGGTTCGGTGTTGGTGCTAGCCGGCGCAACCGTCGCGCGTGCCGCCGATGTGTCGATCGAGGCTGAATATCTGCCCGGTGCGCAGACCCAAGGCGAAAACGGCTTTCGCAATATCACGAGGCCGGCAGGCTTTTGTGCGGCCGATCCGGGTGGCTGTGCAGGCGTGACGACTGTCGATCTGCCGGTGGGCGATGTGAGTTACGGTGCGCTCGATAGCGGTGCGACTGGGCAGGATGGCGTCTATCTTCGGGCGCCGGCCAATCCGATTCGTGTCGAACTCAGGGACGAACGCACGAACCGGGTCACTGCGGTCACGTTCCGGGTCGTGGGCATGTTCGGGCAATACACGCTCCGGCCCGATGTGTACCAGCTGACCGGTACGCCGGCAGGAAGCGCCGAAACGGCGCATGCGGCCCTTTGGAATGGAGGTGGCTGGCTACAGCCGCCGGCAGGATGTACGGCGCTCTCCGTCCAGCCTATGGCCACGGCAAATGCCTACCGGTTCGGCTGGCGTTTGCCCCGCGACGGTGGGGGCTGTTTCAAGACCCCTCGCCAGCCGCTTCCCGCGGGCGCAGTCGTCCTCGATGGAAGTTCACTTGCCGTGGCCTACGAACTCGTCGCGCCGGATCCCGTATCGCTGCCCAATGGCACTTACCAAGGGGTGCACACCTTCACGGTTGGACCAGGCAAGGATTTCGACTTCGGCGCGCACGCTCACGTGGCGCGATCGAGCGTCGATGTCGCGTTCGTGTTGAAGGTGCGCCACAAATTCATGATCACGGACTCGGGCGCTGGTAACGATGTCAAGCTCGCCCCTGCTCAGGGCTGGTTGAACTGGATAGCCGAAGGCAAGCCCTCTACCAGGATCGAGCGTGACGTCGCGTACGGGCTGTCCACGGGCGAGCCGCTGCGGGTGAGCCTGCGGTGCGAGGACGGTGAAGACGCAGCCGGCCGCTGCGTCATGCGCAACGCCCATGGCTCGGTCGTACCGGTCGATCTTGCGTTGACGGTGGCCGGTGCGACCACTGACCGTCAAGCGCCATTTAGTCGGATTCCACTGACCACGCGGGCACCCGCCGCGCTCGATGTCGACCGGTATCTGGACAACGCCGTGGCAACCGCCCATGTTGCCATTGACGGTCAGGGAGTCTCGGAGATGGGCCGGCATCCGGGGACGACCTATACAGGAAGGGCCTCCGTTGTATTTGATGCGGTCGCCGAGTGACGCGGCGGACGGGGCCGCGGCCGGCGCTTTCAGATTATTCCGATATTCGCCGCAACCTGGCGTGCGGAAAATGGAATCTCTGACATGCAGCCGGTCCACGCAAGCGCTGCATATTTTTGAACTGGCACACATGCAATGAGCGAAAGACGGGCCCCGGCAGCATCGGGCGAGATCGCATTCAGTGCCGATAAAAGGAGTGTCGAATGAAAGTCAATCTCGCGAAGTGTATGTTTGCTGGCCTACTGGCCATGTGCTCTCTTTCGGCCCACGCGGGCTCGCCGTCGATCAACATTGGCCCCATGTTCGAGTACATGGGCGGCAAGCAGTCATCGATCCTCAAGCGGATCCGGAACAAGGGGGATGCGACCGCATTCGTACGGGTCGAGGTGAGCGAGGTGGTGTTCAAGGATGACGGCAAGCAGGAAGAGGTGCCGCTCGATCCCGCGCTGTTGACCCAACGAGACGGTCAAGGGCTGATCGCGAGCCCCTCTCGCCTGATCGTGCCGGCCGAGGGTGCCCAATCGGTGCGTCTGCTGTATCGCGGCAAGCGCGACGCGGAGCGCTACTATCGCGTGCGCTTTGTACCTGTCGTGCCGAAATCGAAAGACGATTTTGTGCTGAGCAACGATGAAATCGAGCAATACAAGGAATCGCTGTCCGCGGGCATCAACGTCCTGACCGGATACGGGGCCATGGTGATCGTGCGTCCGGGCGATGAGCGCTATCAGACGGAGTTCAAGGTGGAGGGTGGCAAGAGCGTCGTCGAGAACAACGGAAGTTCGATGGTGACGCTCGAGGCCTATCGCGTGTGCAAGGAGAAGGGCGGCGCATGCGGTGAACCGACGGCGTATTACATCCGCCCGGGGAAAACGAAGGAGCTGCCGTGCGAAGCCGGCTCGGGTTGCGAGTTCGAACTGCGTGAAGGCGAAAAGCGAACGAGGATGCATGTCGAGGCCGGGCAAGCCGCGTCAGCGACGTGAAGATGACCTTCCTCCGCTGAAGTATTCCACCGGAAAGTTGGTGGCACGGTTGCAGTGACCTTGGCCCGCCGGCCAACTTGCGAGCGGTTTCTCCGAGCGGTAGGTCAGTTGGTCGGCAACTGTCGCGCGCTCCAAGAGGAGCGTCCCGGCTGGCCTCTATGAGTACTCCTTCGGCGGCAAGGGCGTCGGCACTGACCCTGTCAAGGTTGTGACGAAGGCCCAGGCGAAGAGCGGCAAGCTAGTCGAGCGGGTGATCACGCCCGGGGAGGCGAGCGACAAAATCAAGGCTGCCCGGGTGCCGGGGCAGTACACGGGCACGATACCCCTGATGTTTAAGACTGAAGCCGAGTAAGGAGTAGTCGGTGAGAAAGCTTGCTTTGGCAATTGCTGCGAGCGCATGTGCAATGTCGGCGTATGCGGGAAATCCGGAGGCAGTCGATTTAAAGGTCCAGCTCGCAGGGAAGGTGCCGCCCCAGGGTGTATTTGAAGTAACGCCAATCGGTTGGGCAAGTGGTTACGAGGCCAAGTTTGACAACATTCAGGCTGGGTGGCGTGGCACTGAGAAGACTGAAACAATGACATTAAAGATAAAAAGTAGTTATGGCGCTATTCATGTGAAATTGACATTGACTTCAGGTGGGGAGTCAATGACGACGGGTAACTGGTATCTCCTGGGTGAAGATCGAATCTCGAAGATCGGTGTGCTGCGGCGGGTGTTAACCCCCGAGAAGGGGTTTCTGAAACCGATAGATGAGGAGAAAGTGGAGGTCGCAAGTAAAGACGTTGCGGCAAAAGGCGGTGAAATAGGGTTGGTTCTGGGCGTCTATTCTAACAAGGATATCCCCATGAAAAGAGGTATGACATATACAGGCGTTGTGTCTGCGGTCTTTGAGACGGCCCTCGATGAGTAACGGGCTTGTATTTACTGTTGGCCGGAGTGGCTCCCGACGGTACTTCACGTAGTACCTGCACTGGCACGATGACTGCGAATTTCGATACAGGGTTCCAGGCTTGACGTGATGATTTTGCGCGTGTACGGCGGGCATTCCCGCAAGCGTATGGCGATGACTCGCCTCTTGGAATAGAGGCGAGTGTTTTATTTCGAAAGGCACCGGTTCCATGGTTATGGAGCACCGGTATTGCATTGACTTGAATTGCCAAAATAATTCCCGGATTTCGAGTTCATAAGCCGCGGCCATGTCGATCGCTGCCGCATCGATGCACTCAGCTGCATCTTCGGACGCTATTCGAATGGCTCAGCCATTTCACACGAGCGTTCCTGGACGATTCAAAGTATTTGCCGGGTGAGTGGATCGATCGCTAGTGTTGCGTAGCGTTGATCTTTATGAAGCGCGTGTTCGTTCAGCGCCAATGTCGGGTTGCCGACTAGTCGGGCACGCGCGCGCGTGCCTATAAGCGCATCTTGTCGAGCGATTTAACCGTGTGCCGGCCGAGATCGTGGAAGGCGGCTACCGCCTGCGCTACGCTAACCGGTGTTCGGGTTCATGACCGCCGACTGAAGCGCATCGGAGTCGCGCACGTAGCGAAACGCGCAGAACTACCTTAGCTACGCGCTGCTGTACGGTAG